>CAJTUY010000023.1:0-25417 GCA_910579415.1 uncultured Clostridia bacterium
TGGCGGATTTTTAGGCCCGCTTTCCGAAAAGCCGTACTGACTAGGATACTGCACCACTATTATATTATTATAATATATCATATTTTCAATAAAAAGTCAAACAGAGAAATTATAGTTTTATGGCATAAATAACAATTTATATTGAAATATCCAGCCTTGATTTTTTTACTTAAATATGATACAATTTTAATATGGAAAATTATGCTGTGAATTATGAAAGGAAGATAATGCTAAACTATGAAAAAGCAAACAAGAAGCGAGGCGCGTGACGCGGCATTTACAGTGGTGTTTCAAATGGATTTGCATACCGACGATATGGATGTAATTATGGACGAGCTTTTAAAGGCACGTCCCGAATGTGAAACAAATCTTGGTTATATAAGCAGTATTGTGGACGGTGTGGCGCAGTACGGCGAAGAAATAGAGAAAATCATAGAGAGAAATCTGAAATCAGGATGGAAAATTTCAAGAATATCAAAAGCGTCGCTTACAATTTTAAAGCTGGCTATATTCGAGATGAAATACCGTGATGACGTTCCGCACAAAGTTGCGATAAATGAAGCGGTAGAGCTGGCTAAACGATACGGATGCGATGATGATCCGCATTTTGTAAACGGTCTTTTGGCAAGTGTTTATAAAGAAACGGTATGAGCGCTATAGGATTTGATACAAGTAATTATACTGCGTCTGTAGCTTGGACTGACGGAGTAAGTGATAAAAATATACGCCGACTTCTGTTTGTAAAACAGGGAGAGCGCGGAATACGTCAGAGCGACGGAGTTTTTCAGCATATGAAACTTGTACCGCAAATTTATAAACTTCTTTTGGACGAAATTGATATAAGCGGTGTAAAAGCGGTTGGAGTAAGCACTCGTCCGCGTAATATAGAAGGTTCGTATATGCCTGTGTTTCTGGCAGGTGAAGGCTATGCGGAGGTTGTAAGCAGAACGCTTGGTGTGCCGCTTTATAAATTTTCACATCAGGACGGTCATATTATGGCAGGTATTGCCTCCTGCGGCGGATATGAACTGCTGGACGGCGATTTTATTTCAGTACATTTGTCGGGCGGTACTACTGAGATTTTAAAAAGCCGTTACGGAGCTTGTAATTTTATAAATGAGATTATAGGCGGTACGCGCGATATAAGCGCAGGACAGCTTATTGACAGAGTGGGCGTAAAAATGGGCTTGCAGTTTCCTGCAGGAGTGTCGCTTGAAAAGCTTGCCTCTGCGGCAGACAAGGCAGAAAAACTGCCTGTATCGACAGACGGCTCATATATGAATTTTTCGGGTGCGGAAACAAAGGCAATGCGTATGGCAGAAGAAGCGGACAGCAAGGCTCTGGCACTTGGAGTTCTGGAAAATGTACGTGATACGCTTGTTAAAACTATAAACAGTGCAGTAAAAGAAACAGGGATTCGACGTATACTTATTGCAGGCGGAGTTGCATCAAACAGTATTATACGCGCAGGGCTTACTGCGGAGCTTGACGGAGATGTGTACTTTGCAAAGAAAGAATACGCGTCTGATAATGCCGTTGGAATAGCATATTTGGCGCGGTTAGCGCATAAGGAGGCTTAAATTTGGAGGCAAAGGTAGCTACAGTTTCACAGATAAACAACTATGTAAAAAAAATTCTTGACCATAATATAATACTGAATAATGTGTGGATAAAGGGAGAAATATCTAATTTTAAGCACCATTATTCGGGACATCTGTATATCACTCTGAAGGACGAGGGAGCGGTGCTTAAGGCGGTTATGTTCAGAAACAGCGCGCAGTCGCTGTCGTTTGAACCGAGTGACGGCATGAAGGTGCTTGCGCGCGGCAGAATAAGCGTGTATGAGGCAGGCGGCTCGTATCAGCTCTATATTGAGGAAATGATACCAGACGGCGTGGGCGATTTGTATATCGCATATGAAAAGCTTAAAAAACAGCTTGAAGAAGAGGGGCTGTTTGCGCCTGAGCATAAAAAGCCAATCCCGCAATTCCCGAAGGCGGTGGGCGTTGTGACGGCTTCTACCGGCGCGGCGGTAAGAGATATTATAAATGTAATAACGCGCCGATATCCTATGGCTGAAATAATACTTTTTCCTGCACAGGTGCAGGGTACGGGTGCAGCGGAAAGCATAGTTAGGGCGATTGAATATTTTAATACGTCGGGTGAAGCGGATACGCTTATTGTCGGACGCGGCGGCGGAAGTATTGAGGATTTATGGGCATTCAATGAAGAAATAACGGCGCGCGCGATTTTTGCGTCAAAAATACCGATAATTTCCGCAGTGGGACATGAAACAGATTTCACAATCGCAGATTTTGCGGCGGATTTAAGAGCGCCGACTCCGTCAGCGGCGGCGGAAATAGCCGTGCCGTCCGCAATAGAGCTTAGAAACAGAATAAATACGGACTGTAACAGAATTTCACGTAATATCGCCGGTCGCATTGAGGGTAGCAGACTGCTTTTACAGCGTTTTAAAATGCGTACGCCCAAAGACAGAATAGATGACTATAACTTAAAACTTGACGGCTTGTTAAAAACTGTGGAATCAAGCCTTAGAATGAAGCTTATGAATTTAAAGAATACGTTCGGAGAAACAGCGTCAAAGCTTGATGCGTTGAGTCCGCTCCAGACGCTTGCGCGTGGTTATTCGATACCTACCGACAGTGACGGCAATGTAATAAGAAGCGCGGCTCAAATGGAAAAGGGGATGGAGTTTACTTTAAGAATGAAGGACGGAAATACTAATTGTATGGTAAAAGGAGAATAACTATGGCAAAGACATTTGAACAATCAATAAAGGAGCTTGAGGAAATAGCGTCAAAGCTTGAAACAGGCGATGTTACTCTTGATGAGTCCTTAGAGCTTTTTGAACAGGGAATAAAACTTTCAAAGAGCTGTCAGAAAATGCTTGATACGGCTGAAAAGAAGGTTTCCGTTTTAATGGCGAATAAGGACGGAGAAATGGAAAAGCAAGATTTTATTGGCGAGGAAGTCTGAATAAATTTACGCATTTTACCGTTTTTTATTCGGGGGTAATATACGAAAATTTTGCAGCCTTTTACTATTGAGAGGATATATAGTTATGAAGGAATATTTAAAAAAATATATAAAGGTCATAGATGACAAGCTTGACAAGTACCTTGCCATTGAGGATAATCCGCAGCGTATTATATATGAAGCAATGCGTTACAGCGTGTTTGCGGGCGGCAAACGTTTAAGACCTGTTTTAATGCTGCTTACATGCGAAATGTGCGGAGGTGATACAGATGAAGTTCTGCCTTTTGCATGCGCGCTTGAAATGATACACACCTATTCTCTTATACATGACGACTTGCCGGCTATGGATAATGACGATTTAAGACGCGGAAAGCCGACAAGCCATAAGCAGTTTGGTGAAGCGACTGCTATTCTGGCAGGCGACGCGCTTTTAAACAAAGCGTTTGAGGTTGTTTCCGCATACAGCGGAAACAATCCCGACAGGGCAATGAAGGCAGTAAATATCCTTGCAGTATCTTCGGGAAGCGAGGGCATGATAGGCGGTCAGATAGTTGATATGCAGTCTGAGGGCAGGGAAATAACGCTTGATGAGCTTCGGTATCTGCATCTTAACAAAACAGGCGCAATTATACGCAGCGCATGTGTAATCGGCGCGGTTATGTCAGGCGCGGACAGCGGCGCGATAAAAGCTGTTGATGAATTTTCACGAAATCTCGGTATAGCCTTTCAGATACAGGACGATATTCTTGATGTAACCGGAACAGAGTCGGAGCTGGGCAAACCGATAGGTTCGGACGCTGAGGAAGGTAAAAACACGTATGTCAGCCTTTTGGGATTGCAAAAGTCAGAGGAGCTGTCAGAGGAATATTCAAAAAAAGCGAAACAGGCGCTTAATATTTTCGGAGAAAAAGCAAATACTTTAAAGGAACTTACAGATTATCTTACCGACAGGAGGAGTTAGTTACAGCATGATATACTTACATCAATTTATATCAAACTCGGTATTTTTTACCGCGTTGATTGGCTGGTTTGCGGCGCAGGTGCTTAAGATTTTATTTTCGTGGGACAGCGGATTTGATTTTAAAAGAATAGTCGGTTCAGGTGGAATGCCAAGCTCACATGCGTCTTTTGTGACGGCGCTTACCTTTGCGGTGGGATTTTGCGAAGGCTTTAACAGCTCAATGTTTGCGGTATCGGCAGTGCTTTCGTTTATCGTTATGTATGATGCGGCAGGCGTAAGGCGCGCGGCAGGACAGCAGGCGGCGATACTCAACCGGATTGTAAGCGATTTAATCAATGCGGATTACTCGCACACAAACAAAAAGCTCAAGGAGCTTTTGGGTCATACTCCGATAGAGGTATTCGCAGGAGCGGTACTGGGAATTATAATAGCAATAATACGGCACGTGTAAAAACATCACCTTCGGGTGATGTTTTCTTTATGATTAACTATTGATTTATTTGTAAAAATAATATATAATATTCAGTAACATCAAAATGATGTTATTTGCAGCACTTTTGAATAAAATCATTTAAATGGACTTATGTTAGATAAAAAACATAGGTTTAGATTGTCGTGTCTGTTTAAATGATTTTAGATATGAATTGTGCTGCAATACAATAAAAGGTCTTGCCTATGTTTTTTAGTGCGTAAGCAAGATTAAACATGCTTGCGCACTTTTTTTGTAGGTGCGCGGATAATAAAAGGAGGATTTACAAATGAAACTTAAACGGTTAATCACATTATTCACAGCAGTGACAATGCTCTTATCCGCCGCAGAAGCGTACGGCGCATATGCTTCAGAGCCGCGCGAGGAAGTTACTCTTATTGTTGAAGTAACGGGTGACGCGGCACTTGAAACGAAAACGGCAGTTTTTATGGGCGCGTCGGAATATAATAAAACCGATGCTTCTTCAGGTCATACGGCGCGGATTATGTTAGTACAGGAGAGTGTCAAGTCGGATATTACAAGTAAAGTGGACAGAAAAGCTGATATTGGTTTTACATATACTAATGTTTTAAACGGCTTTTCCGTGACAGCGGATAAATCAGATATTGAAAGGATAAAAGCTCTGCCGAATGTTGAAAAAGTGTATGTTGCAGGAAAACACAGATATATTAAGCCGATAGAAAATGACGAAATATCACTTGCAAGTGATGACGATACGACTGCGTCAATGTCCGATAGCTGCTGTCAGATGATAAACGTACCTTATATGCACGAGATGGGATATAAGGGACAGGGACAGGCAATTGCCGTAATAGATAGTGAGCTTGATGTAAACCATGAATTTTTCTCTTCGCCGATTGAAAGTCCGAAATATTCAAAGTCCGATATTGCAAGGCTTATCAGTGAGAAAAATCTGAATGTTAAGATAAGCGCAAATCAGGTGTGGCGCAGTAATAAAATACCTTTTGCGTATAGTTACGCGCAAAATAATGCCGATGTGTACAGCACATTTCTTGTACACGGTTCGCATGTGTGCGGCATAGCGGCCGGTAAGAACGGTACGCACAGGGACGGTACAAAATTTTCGGGCGTCGCGCCCGAAGCGCAGATTATCTTTATGGGTGTAATGGAGGACGGAGATGAAAACCTCCCGGATGACGCGATTATTGCCGCAATCGATGATGCTTCCAAAATGGATATTGCCGCTATAAACATGAGCTTGGGGGCAGACTTCACACTTTTCGGCGGCGGACTTGGTGATTTGTTTACAAAAGTAATAAATAACGCGGTAAATGCAGGTATTGAAGTATGCGCCGCTTCGGGCAATGCAGGTTCGGGAGGTTTATATGTCAGAGATGTTGATTACTCTACTTCGGGTTTGCCTGCCGTTGTCAGCGCGTCAACATCGGTTGCCGCAGCATATGGAGATACAGGAGAAATATGCTATTTTTCATCTTGGGGTACAAATACCACTCTTGAATTAAAGCCCGAAATTACGACGCCGGGCGGATATATATATTCCTCTGTACCCGATGATAAATATGCCATATTCAGCGGTACATCAATGGCTACGCCGCATATGACTGGCGCGGCGGCGCTGATGCGTCAGTATATAGAAGCAAATTATCAGGGTAAATACGATAACCCTGCGCGTTTTATCGAAAACCTTGCAATGACAGGCGCAAAAGTAATATTGGAGGACGAAACAGAAAAAATACCGTATTCGCCGAGAAATCAAGGCGCGGGACTCATTGATTTGAAGACGGCGGCTACTACTCCCGTAATCCTTTTGGGCGATAGCGGCAAACCGAAAATCAGCTTAAAGGACAAGCTAACCGATATCTTTGAGATAGAATTTACGGCTAAAAATTTCACAGATACAAACGTTACATATGATACAATAAAGCCTTCGGTTTTCACTGATGTCGAATATTTCAATGAAAATCTCGGAAATTACTTTTTCAATGACGAGCTTAAAAAGCTTAATTTTACCGTTTTCGATATGCCCGAAAGTGTGACGATACCTGCAAACGGTGAAACAAAAATAAAACTTACAATACAGCTTGACAGCAATGAAACAGCGGAAAATTTAAAAATCTTTACAAACGGCTTTTATCTTGATGGCTTTGTTGAACTGTCGGACAGCGGTGATACTGTTCCGACTATAAGTATTCCGTATACGGGCTTTTACGGTGACTGGACAGCCGCGCCTACGTTTGAAAAACCGTATTATCAAAATGATGAAGAAACTTGGTATGATACCTGTTTACGTTCCGGTGCCGATAAATGCATTTGCTCGGAAGCGACAGGCGAACGCTGTAAAATTCTCGGCAGAAATCAGCTTTTAGAGCCATTTAAAGGAAGAATGACAGATGAATATGAAAATGAGAGTTATGCAGGAATTTCGCCGAACGGCGACGGTATGTTTGACTTTCTGTGCGTGACAGTTGAACCGGACAGAGCTATGGAGAATTGCAGCGTGCGTATAGAAAATGCAAATGGTGAGATAATGGACGTCGATGCGGAAGCAAGTGAAAATGACGGTTTTACAGTGTTGCAGGAGGGCAGCGGCGCTTCAAATTCAGATAAGGCAGACAGCGCGCCGCTTGATAAGTACGATAAATATCTGATAAACTGTACGGAATTTAATGATTTAAGCAGTCTAAGCGATGGCGATTATACTGTATATGTAACAGGACGGCTTGCGTATGAAGGGTCGCGCGAGGAGGAAATCAGCATGAAATTTTATGTTGATACCGTTGCTCCGCAAATTACCAAAAAGGAAGTGTGCGAAGCGGACGGAAGAACCTATCTTGATTTATCAATAAGCGATAATCGTTATGTTATGGGCGCGGCGGTGGAAGGCAAAAATATAAACGGAACGAATTTCACAAAATCAGCATATACAAAAGCGGGAAAAACAGGTGATGTGTCAATAGACATAACAGGTGCGGATATTTCAACGTTAAAAATTACAGTTCTGGATTATGCTTATAATAAATATGAGTGCCGCGCCGCAGGAGAAATTACCGCAGCAATGCAGCAGCAACCTGTATTTAAGGAAAATTCAACTGATATAAGCTTTGTAATTTCAAATGAAACATTTAAAACTGTAACTGCCGACATTATCGCGGCAGTGTATGATGAAAACGGTGTGCTGACAGCCGTTTCCGTAAAACGCGGAGAAACTATACCACAGGATATAAGTTCAGATACATTTACTTTTGAGGGTAATCTTTCGGGAAAGAATATTAAGCTTATGATTTTTGATGCTTTGGAAAATATGAAGCCGCTGGGACGCGGAGAACACTTTGATATAAAAGAGCAGGGACAGAATGATGTCCCTGCTTTTTCTTATCCTTTTGCTTTTGCGAGGAGGTCTTCGAGTTCGGGTTTAGTGAAGGTATACGCATTATTGCAGAACTGACAGCTGAGTTCTGCCTGCCCCTGTTCGGTTATGATTTCGGTAAGAGCGTCTTTGCCGATTGAAATAAGCGCTTTTTCCATACGTTCCTTTGAACAGGTGCATTTATATTCGGGTATAACCGCCTTGTTTTCGCACAGCATAGGGAAACCATCCGTAACGCGGAACAGAATATCCTCCGCGCTCATGCCGTCGCGTATCATTGTAGTTACGGGCGGCAGCTCTTTTAATATGTCTTCGAGCGTTTTTGCCATTTCATCAGTCGCGCCCGGAAGCATTTGTATCATAAAGCCTCCTGCCGAAATTACTGTATTATCGGTATCCACAAGAACTCCGAGCGCAACGGAGGTAGGTACTTGTTCGCTTTTGGCGTAGTAGTAGGTTAAATCCTCCGCTATCTCGCCCGATACGAGCGGAACTTGTCCGGCATACGGCTCTTTAAGCCCCAAATCGCGTACAACACTCAGAAAACCGCCCCCTATTGCGCCGCCGACATCAAGCTTGCCCTTACTGTTAAGAGGACGGTGTACATATGGATTTGAAATATATCCTCTTACGCGGCTTTTTGCGTCTGCTACCGCAACAAGATTTTTGATTTCACCCTCGCCCTTTATCTGTACAGTCATACTGTCCGTATCGTTTTTCAGCCCTGCCGCGCCCATGATTGCTGCGCCCGTCAGCAGTCTGCCGAGAGCCGCCGTAGCTACGGGGTAGGTGTGGTGTATTCTGTGCGCCTCGTTTACAAGGTCGGTTGTTACAGCTGCAAATACGCGGATTTCTCCGCCTGCGCTGGTTCCTCTGACTAATTTATCTGACATGATTGTTCTCCTATTCTATTTTAACTGTTGCGGTATATTCCTGCATGAATCCGATATTATCGCCCGAAATTCTTACAGGAAGCGTATACTCGCCTTTTGAAAGACCGCTGAGGTCAATAAAAGCATGTACGTTATCGCGGTTTATACTGCCTTCCTCACCCCAGACGCTTGCGCGTACGGTATTCATCAGATGAGCGCTGTGACCTTCGGGTATATTCTGAATATCAATATTAAGCTCCAGTTCTTCAACAGCCTTTTTTACAGTTTCAGGTTTGATTTTTACCCATTTTACCTCCTGCGGAATATACATTCCGTTTGAGGCTTCAAGACTGTACCAACCGTCGTTCTTATCCAGATTGTCAATTCGCGCAATAACCTTTTCATCGGTGTTTGTATCGTCAACTCCGACGGTAACAGTATTCGGAGCGCATGCTGTTTTGTCCGCTTTCAGTATATATTCCCGAGCAAGCTCTGATGTCAGCGCAGGTTCAACCGGAAGTGTCTTGGCATTGTAAATTGTGTTTTCAACTTCAATAAATGAATTTTCGGTTTCAAGTGTTTCGTTTATGTTTATAAGCTCTCCGGCTTCGTTCGTCATAAGATAGCTTACGCGGTCAGTCCTGTCCTCTGTGAGATTGGATATATCCACAGTAGCAACAGCTCCGTAAACTTCGCTGAGTTCACTCGCCGCGCCCGTAATCGTTACAGTCGGATTTGTCGGCTGTGATTTTACAAGCTTGTTTTTAAGAGCGCCTGTCTGTTTTATGCTTACTTCAATGTCCTTGCTTTCAAGCTTTTCTATTTTGACGGGAATATCTCCGTAATCTTCTTTTTCAACGGAAATACGTGTGGTGGGAATAGATATTGTGCCGGATAAATTATATTCGCCGACAGTGTTTATGTCATTTACGTCCACCTGTACATAAATATCGTCCATAAAGTTGATTAAGTCACTGCGCTTGCCTGTTACAACAACCGATAGTTCCGGAATTTCATCGCGTCCTGTGACTGCAAGATTACGGTTGCGCAGAGCTGTTTCACCGACTATACGTACATTCAGGTCCGAAATAGTGGTTGTTATATCCGGGTCGTTTACATATATCACCGCAAACCATACGACAATTGCAAAGAAAATTGAAACGGCGATTGTACGGAATTTCTTGGTACGCGGTTTACTTTGTTTTTTTGCCATTTTTTTAACCTGCCTTTCCGATTTTAGCTTTTGGTTTTCCAAAACTTTATTTTGTCAATCTTCTGCGCTTCCTGACTGCGGTTCAGTATTTTTTTGAGCGCTTTGTTAAGAGCCTCCTCTGACAGGTTGCGTGTGAGAGAACCGTTCATTGCAATTGAGATTTTGCCTGTTTCCTCGCTTACTACGACAATAACCGCGTCCGTAACCTCGCTTAAGCCTATTGCAGCTCTGTGACGCGTGCCTAAGTCACGCGACAGATTATTGTTCGCCGTAAGCGGCAGCAGACAGCCTGCCGTTGCGATTTTATTATTACGTATAATAACCGCGCCGTCATGCAGAGGTGTGTTTGGGACAAATATATTTTCAAGAAGTCTGCTTGATACGTTTGCGTCAAGCATTGTTCCGGTGCTTATAAATTCCCCCAGACGGGTAGTGCGTTCGATTACTATGAGCGCGCCTGTCCTACTTTCCGACATTCTCTGCGAGGCAAGCGTTACGGAGTCTATCATGGAATTAAGCTCGTCCTCTGAAGTGTCGGCGGCAAAGTCAATAATGTTTCCGACCTTGAAACGTCCCATTCTCTCCAGAAGATTTCTTAATTCAGGCTGGAAAATTACAACTACCGCAAAGGCGCCTATCTGCATTGCACCGCCCAATATGTAATTAAGAGCGTTAAGCTTCAGCCACTGGCTTAAAAAGAATACCGCGAACAGAAATACTATACCTTTTACAAGCTGCATTGCACGTGTTTCGCGTATAAGGTTTATCATGTAGTAAAATATTACAGCAACTATAAGTACATCAATAATATCGCTTATTCTTAAAAGCTGTACATATTTAATCATATATTCAAAAAAGGCATTCATAAACATTTTCCTTTCCGTTTTTTGAGAATTTGTACATACATTTACTATTATACTATAAATTTATTGCTATTGCTATACAAAAATCAAAATTTTTATTGAATATTTAAAAAAATTATGTTACAATATGATTACAATACAGATGAAAGGAAGTTTATCTTTATGAAAAAACTATTAAGCATGACTCTTGCTTTGGCTTTGGCAGCTTCAAGCGCCGCGCTTGTTTGCGCGGAGGATAAGGTGCCGTCGGTATATGTAGACAAGAGTGAAATTTTATTTGAGGACCAGACGCCTGTAATATTAGGCGAAGGCTTCACAGTTATTCCTGCACGCGGTGTGTTTGAGTCTATGGGCGCAACCGTTGAGTGGAAAGAGGAAACAAAGCAGGTTGACGTTAAGAGCGCGGACAAAAAGACGCTTATAAGACTTTTTATTGATGACAACACAATGAGAGTTTTTGATATGAGCGACATGATGAATACGCTTCTTTCAGGTCAGGATTTTGAGGCTCCGAGAAAGGACGTAACATTGGATGTTGCTCCGCAGATTATCGGTGACAGAACCATGATACCTTTAAGAGCAATCAGTGAAGCGCTTAATGCAAAGGTTAACTGGGACGGAGAAGCATACAGAATTGATATTGAAACAGTTAAGGCTTCCGGTGTTACAGAAGGATTGCCTGAGTATTCTCTGAGCGCAGACAAGCTTACAGCCGCAGAAGGTGAAACAGTTGATTTGTACATAAATGTAAAGAATTTACCTGAGGGTAAATTTGTATCAGGTGTTTCTGCCGCCGTTAAGTTTGACCCTGCAAGCTTTGAGTTTGTTGAAGCTTCGCTTGTAAACGGTGAAACTCCTGTTGAGGGCGCGCTCGGCGCAGCCAACCCTGATTTCAGAGAAGGTATGATGAAAGCTGCATTTGTGACGATTGACGCAGAACTTGCGGCAAAAACAGACGGCGCGGTTATGAAGCTTACATTTAAGTCTGTAAACGGTACAGAAGGCGCGTTTGCGATTTCAAATAATTATTATACCAAGCTTGGTTACAGCACAACGCTTCTTGTGGATGTTGCTGAAGAAACGGAAAATAATGCAAGCGCCATCACCTATAAGGGCAATGACCTTATAATTGACACAACGCCTGTTGTAATTAACGCAAAAGGTGCAGAGCCGACAACAGTTCCGACAGCAGCGCCTGACGAAACTGCAAAGCCGACAGCGACACCTGATGCAACAGCAGAACCTACGGAAAAGCCTGACGCAACAGCAGAGCCGACAGCGACACCTGATGTAACAGCAACACCTGAGCCGACAGCTTCGCCGAAGGCATAATAGAATTATAGTTAATAAAGGGCGTTCTTAAATGGACGCCCTTTGGTGTATAACGGAGGGCAAAAAGGGAGAACCCCCGTTTATAAAAACGGGGGTTCAGTGCTAAACAAAATTTAATATATATTCTTATTCAATTGTAATGTAAGCCGACATACTTACGTTCTCTGCCCTCCTTTAACAATAAAAAATGCGCAGCCGAAACCGCGCATAAAAAAACAACACGGCTTCAACCTTTGCACAATAATAATCTAAGATATAACATATACACCAAGACATATTAAGTTAAAGCCTATGTTTTTTACAAACATAAAGCCCCGATATATATGTTATTTAATTATTATTGTGCATATTTATTGTAACACAAGACACATAAATTGTCAAGGAGAAATAACTATGGAAAAGACACCTCTTTCAATGCGTACGCATATATCAATATTCGGAAATACAAATGCCGGCAAATCCTCGCTGTTTAATGCCATTTTGGGACAGCCGATTGCCATAGTATCGGAAAAAAGCGGTACAACTGCCGACCCTGTCACAAAGGCATTTGAACTTATACCGTACGGTCCTGCTGCTCTTACGGATACGGCGGGTCTGGGTGATAACAGTCCGCTCGGTGAAAAGCGTATGGAAAAGACGGAAAGCATATTAAATAAAACAGATTTTGCAATATATGCCGCCGCGCTTAATGATTTTGACATCAGCGCTTATGAGGAAATGAAGGTGAAGTTTGAGAAAAAACATATTCCGTATATGCTGGTGTTTACGAAAGCAGATACAGCGCCGGACGATATTACAGAGAAGTTTTCAGACAGCATAGCCGTATCGGTAAATGATATAGCATCAATAGAGAGATTAAGAGAATGTCTTATAAGCCGTCTGTCAGAAATAAAAAAAGACGAGCAAAGCATGATAGGCTCGCTTCTGCCTTCGGGAAGTACGGTGGTTATGGTTGTGCCGATTGATTCCGAAGCGCCTAAGGGAAGGCTTATATTGCCGCAGGTACAGCTTATACGCGACTGTCTTGACCATAATATGAAAGCGGTGGTAACGCGTGAAACGGAGCTTGACGAGGTGTTGTCGGAGCAAAAGAAAACGGACCTTGTTGTAACGGATTCACAGGTGTTTAAGCTTGTTTCTCAGCTTGTACCCGAAACTGTTCCGCTTACATCATTTTCTATGCTGTCGGCAAACATGAAATGCGGTTTAAAGGAGCTTATTGAAGGCACAAAGACTGTGGATAAACTTCAGAACGGAAGCCGCATACTTATGGCGGAGGCGTGTACTCATAACAGCTCTCATGAGGATATAGGCAGAGTTAAAATACCTGCTCTTTTGCGTAAATATACGGGAAAGCAGCTTGAATTTTGCTTCAGAGCCGGCTGTGATTTTGATGATGATTTATCGGATTATGACCTTGTTATTCACTGCGGAGGCTGTATGATGAATAAGCGGGCAATGCAGTCCAGACAGCAGCTTTGCAGGGAGCAGGGTGTTCCTATGACCAATTATGGTGTGGTAATCGCATTTGTAAACGGCATACTGGAAAGAGCCGCTGAAATTTTTGACATATAAATTAGTAAAAAATGCTTGACAAGCAGTAATAAAATCTATATAATAGATTAGGTGTCTATTTAGAACAGTAATTAAGACGACTGATTGGGGTCGGGAAACGAGCAGAGGAGGTGCTGTAACAATGAAAATGACATTTCAGCCGAAAAAGCGTCAGAGAGCGAAAGAACACGGCTTCAGAAAGAGAATGTCTACGAAATCGGGCAGAAAAATTCTCTCGAACAGAAGACAGAAGGGCAGAAAGAAGTTATCTGCATAATATATGGAGGACTTAGGCAGGAAGTGAGGCGGTAGTCTTTGCTTGTTGCCTTTTTTCGTAACACAGAGGAATTTCGATTATGAAAAATACTCAGAGCCTTAAACTTAACAGGGATTTCAGACGCGTTTACAGAGGAAAGAATACCGCAGGCGGCTATACTGTGGTATACGTGAGTAAAAACAGATACGGGTTTAACCGTCTTGGGCTTACCGTAAGCAAATCCTTCGGGAAAGCAACGGCGCGAAACCGCATAAAACGGCTTATGCGTGAAAGCTATCGGCTTATGGAAAACAACATACGGACAGGCTATGATTTGATTATAGTAGCGCGTCATCGCGCGGCAGGAAAAACACAGGCGCAAATCCAAAAGGATATTAGTTTTGTTTTGAAAAGTATGGATTTAATTGAAACTGCCGCAGAAAGAAACAAAAATGAAAATAATACTGATAGCATTGATTGATTTTTACAGACACCATATTTCACCGTATAAAGGCGGAGGTTGCTGCCGGTTTACTCCGACCTGTTCACAATATGCAAGAGAGGCAATAGAAAGATACGGTGCTATGCGGGGCGGATACCTCGCGGTAAGGCGGCTTTTAAGATGCCACCCGTTTCATGAAGGGGGATACGACCCTGTACCTGATAATTATAAGGGCGGCAGGAAGGAAAATTAGGACATATGTTTGATTATCTTATAACAAAACCTATGGGTTTTATTATTGAACACATCTATCAGCTTGTTGCAAACTATGGTCTGGCGATAATTATATTTACACTTATTATTAAGCTGATACTTATTCCGCTTAATGTGCGTTCACAGAAAGCCATGAAGAAGCAACAGAAGATACAGCCGGTTTTGCAGGAGCTGCAGAAAAAGTATGCAAATGACCAGGAAAAATTACAGCGTGAAATGATGAAGCTGTATAAGGAGAATAATATCAGTATGGCAGGCGGTTGTCTGCCCATGCTTATTCAGATGCCGATACTTGTCGGACTGTATCAGGTTATTCAGAAGCCTATTTCATACCTGCTCGGAGTAAATTCTGAGGCATGGAACAGCGCTCCCGTAATTAACGAGGTTATTCGTTTGCAGAACGGAATAATCAATCTTGGACATAATATAGGAAATCTTGCAAGTTATACAATGGAACAGCTTGCGAACAATTCACAGATACAGCTTTCAAAATGGGCTGAAATTATGGGTACAAACGGCACATTTCTGGAGGGTGTGACAGAAGCGGTCCACCCGTGGTCGCTGAATTTTAACTTTTTGGGACTGGACCTTTCAAATGCGCCGTCAGCGGCATTTAATTATATCATGCGGCTGGATTTTTCAAATTGGTCGGTAATCGCATTGCTTCTGATACCTGTTCTGGCAGTGCTTGCATCATTTATTTCAATGAAGGTAACGCAGGCGCAGTCGGGACAAAGCTCAAATGATAACAGTCAGGCGGCTCAGATGTCAAAGTCAATGAATCTTATGATGCCGATTATGACGCTGTTCTTTACGGTAACTTTACCGGCAGGTCTTGGACTGTACTGGATAATCAGTTCACTTACACAGGTAATTCAGCAATTGCTGTTAAACTATTACTTAGATAGGAAAGGGGAGGAAGTCGTTGTCAGAATTCCAGAAAAACAAACAAAGCATAGAAAAAAGCGCAAAAAGTAAGGCGGACGCAGTAGAGGCGGCTTTAAAAGAGCTTGGTCTTTCACGTGATAAAGTAGATGTAGAGGTTCTTGATGAAGGTTCAAAAGGCTTTTTGGGTCTTGGTGCGCGTGATGCAAGAGTAAGAGTTACTCCTAAGGACGGCGTTGAGGTAAAGCCGGTTGTAAAGGCTGAAAAAAAGCAGGCAAAGCCGGCTGTAAAAAGAGAACCGAGAGTTAAGAAACCTTCGGAAAATGGTGTTGAAGCTGATGCAAAGAAATTTTTAAGCGATATTTTCAGCGCAATGAATTTAGATGTTCAGGTTGACGTGTCGCTTGAAGGTGAAAATATGACGGTTAATCTGTCGGGTGATAATATGGGTATAGTAATAGGAAAGCGCGGCGATACGCTTGACAGTCTGCAATACCTTACCTCACTTGTGGTAAATCAGCGCAGTGATGATTATATAAAGGTTTCGATTGATACGGAAAATTACAGGGAAAAGCGTACAGAAGCTCTTTTGGCGCTGTCAGCTCGTCTTGCTGAAAAGGTTGCGCGTACAGGCAGGAAATTTACTTTAGAGCCTATGAACCCGTATGAAAGACGCATTATTCATTCAAGTCTTCAGGACAGCGAAACTGTAACGACATATTCGGTGGGTAATGACCCGTACAGAAAAGTTGTTATTGCTCCTAAGGGCGCAAAACCGTACAAAAAAGACGGCTATAAAAAAAGAAACAAACCACAGAAGCAGGTAAAACCGCCTGCTGCGGAAAAGACAGGCGAAAGCTATACGACAACTTATAAGGCTGATTTCAAGCCTCAGCAGCATAAGGCAGAGTATAAGAATTTTGAGGATTATCTCGCAGCGCACAGTGATGAAATGAGCGAGGAATAAATTTTGTATATAGTTATAATAAAAAACCACCCGACAGGGTGGTTTTTTATTGAAATTACAGAAAATTGTATAAAAACAAACAAAAATAAAACATATGTCTAAAATTATACACATATATGAAAATTAACGGTTGACGGACAAGGTGTCTGAAATTATAATAGTAATTAAGAAAAATAATCGGAGATGGTTTTTGTATGAAGCGTAAAAATCTAAAAGCCGAGCTTGGCGGAAATATGAATGAAAACGATAAGGACAGCGGAAATATAATGCTGAAAATTGCGACATTTATAGTTGATAAACACCGCGCATTTTATTTTCTGTTTGCAGCGGCGCTTGCGTTGTGTATAATTTCGATACCAAAAGTACGGGTAAACAATGATATTAGCTCATATCTTCCGTCAGACACTGAAACCAGACGCGGACTGACGCTGATGGACGAGGAATTTATTACATACGATACGGAAAAAATACTGGTCACAACCGTAACGGAGGAAACAGCGGAAAAGCTGAAAAAGAAAATAGAGCGTGTTGACGGTGTAAAAGAAGTTGAATTTGAGAATGATGAGGAGCATTATAAGCAGTCCTCAGCTATGTTTACCGTAACTTTGAGCGTGCGTGATGATTTGGACAGAGAGTTGGAAATAGTGGAGGATATAAAAAAACAGCTTGACGGCTATGATTTTTATGCCTATTCCGACAGTATAGACGACAGCTCAAGGAAGCTTGAAAGTGAAATGACCGTAATTTTAGCGATTGCGCTGATAATTATAATTGCGGTGCTTCTGTTTACGTCAAAAAGCTTTATGGAGGTTCCTATATTTTTAATCGTGTTCGGTGTAGCCGCGCTTCTTAATATGGGTACAAATTATCTTTTGGGTGAAATATCCTTTATCACAAAATCAGTGGCAGTAGTATTGCAGCTGGCGCTGGCAATTGATTATTCAATTATACTTTCGCACCGTTTTGCGGAGGAGAAGGAAACGAAAAATGCGTATGACGCAATTGTAACAGCACTGTCAAAGGCTATTATAGAGATAAGCTCATCAAGCCTTACAACGCTTGCAGGCTTGGCGGCGCTTATGATAATGCAGCTGAGAATAGGTATGGACATGGGTCTTGTGCTGTGTAAGGGCATTATCTGCTCGCTTTTAACCGTATTTTTGATAATGCCGGGACTTTTGCTCAGGTTTTCAGATAAGATTGACAGAACAACTCACCGTTCATTTGTGCCGAGTATTGAAAAATGGTGTAAAATAGTAATTAAATTAAGAAAAATTGTGCCGTTTATATTTGCAGCAGTAATTGCGGTATGCGCTGTGACTTCGTCAATGAGCAATTATGCGTTTGATGTTTCAAGCGAGCAAATGAAAAAGAAAACGGAAAACTCAATTGCAAAAAATAAGGTAAACGATATTTTTGGAACAGACCATCAGCTTGCTGTAATTGTACCGTCGGGAGATTATGACAGGGAGGCGAAGGTGATTTCGCTGATTGAGAAAAATCCGAATATTTCATCGGCGCTCGGACTTGCAAATACTGAAGTAAATGACGATTATATGCTGACAGACAGAATTAACGCGCGTGAACTGTCAAAGCTCATGGATATTGATTACGATTTATGCTGCGTACTGTTCCAGGCGTATGGTGCAGAGCATGATGAATATAGCGCAATATTCAGTGATGTTAATGACTATTCTGTTCCTATAATTGACCTGTTTTTGTACATACACGAAAAAATGGATTTGGGCGTTATAAATCTTGACGAGGAACAGACAGACGATTTAAACGAGCTTTATGATACATTGACAGACGCTAAGGCGCAGCTTGAAAGCGATGATTACTCACGTATGGTTTTTACATATACATGTGATGTGGAGAGTGACGAGGCATATCAGATGCTTAAGGATGTACGCTCAGATGTTGAAAAATACTATGACGATTGTCTTCTTATAAGCGACAGCGTAAACAGCCGCGATTTGGGCGATTCATTTAACGGCGATAATAAAAAAATAAATATTCTTACGATTATATCGCTTCTGCTGATTTTAATGTTTACCTTCAGAAGTGCTGGAGTTCCAGTATTGCTTGTACTTGCAATACAGGGAAGCGTGTGGATTAACTTTACATTTCCCGTAATTACGGACAGTCGCCTTTATTTTCTGGCATATCTTGTTGTAAGTTCAATTCAGATGGGCGCGACAATTGACTATGCGATAGTGTTTACAAACAGATATCTTGAACTGAAGGAAGAAATGAATAAAAAGGATGCGGCGGCAACTGCGCTTAATCAGTCATTCCCGACTATACTTACATCGGGGTCCATACTGACGCTTGCAAGCTTCCTGATAGGTTTCATTTCAACAAACGCGATTATATCAGCACTCGGAATGGCGCTCGGACGAGGAACATTGATTTCAATAATTATAGTAATGATGGTGCTTCCGCAGATTGTGCTTTTGTGTGATAAGCTGATAGAAAAGACATCGTTTGCAAAAAAAGTGATTGATGAGCAGAAGGCGGCGCGCCGTGAAATATCAGGTCTGATAATGGTAAACGGACGTATTCGGGGCAATGTTTCGGGTTTTGTGGACGGCGTGTTCTACGGAATGATAAAGGGCGATGTTGACGCAAGGATTGAATTGGGAGGTCGTGATGACAAAAGACTTCTGACGGAAGGCAGAATTATAGACGGAGAGGGGATGGATGTAGTTGAAACGGAAAACAGGGAATAAAAAATTCGCCGCGCTTTTTATGGCGGCGGCAATAACCGTAAATCTGTTTCCTGCGGTTGCCGTTGCCGAAGAAACAGTGGTAATAGCCACCGTAAACGATTTTAAAAACTTTACTGAAAAATGTGTATATGATGAGTATTCAAAAAGTAAAACATTCGTTCTGCAAAACGACATCGACCTGAAAAACAGTGAGATTTCGCCTGCTGAAGTGTTTTGCGGCTATTTTGAGGGCGGCGGTCACACAATTAAAAACCTTAATATAAAAACTGACGGGTCGGCTAAAGGACTTTTCGGAACGGTTTCGCGCGAAGGTCAGATACATGATTTAAAAGTTACCGGTAAAGTCGATGTGACGGATGAAAATAAAACGGACACGACGGCAGTGATAAAACGAAAGGCTTCCGAAATTCTGAAAAGCGGCGATATTGAGGCGGAAAGTCTTGACGCCTCATCTAAAGCTGTCGGCGGCATTGCAGGTTATAATGAGGGTAAAATTGTCAACTGCGTTTTTGCGGGTGAGATAACGGGTAAAAATCAGGTTGGCGGTATTGCGGGAGTAAATTCCTTAAACGGCATTATAGATAATTCTGTTAATGAAGCTTCAGTAAGCGGTGACAGTGAAACCGGAGGTATCGCAGGTCTTAACGAAGGCAGAATTAAACTTAGCCGCAATAAAGGAAAGGTGTGCGGCGAAACAACTGAAAATACTGAAAAGGCAGGCGGCATCTGCGGAAATAATAAAGGTGCGCTTGTTATATGTACGAATGAAGGCGAAGTCGGAGCGGAAGGCTTCGGCGATAATATGGGCGGTATCTGCGGCATAGAAAGCGGTGAAATCCGCGAATGTATAAATAACGCGGCCGTAAATGGCAGACGGAGCGTAGGCGGTATCTGCGGACGCTTTGAACCGTATACGGATATTGACTTATCATATGACAGCGCAAAGGAAGCTGTGCGGCAGCAGGCAGAAACGCTGAAAAACGATATAAACACCGCAAAAACCAAAGTACGCGATTATGCTTCCGACCTGTTCGGAATAGATGATTTAGGCTCGGTTTTGGGATTGTCAAGAATAGGCGATGCGGCTGTAAATATGATGGACAGTATAGCAGGCGCGGTATCAAATGCGGAAAATAATAATGTAAGCGCTTCACTGCGCGATGCGCTTGACAGCGGCAGCGCAAATCTGTCCGACATTGCAGAGGAAAGCACGAGAGTGATAGATGCTTTTGAAGATTCATCAGATAAGCTTAATGATTTTTTGTCTGAATTTGACGGCAAGGGCAGGGAAATAACTGATTTGATGGATAATCTCAATGATGCGATTGATAAAGGTGAAACGGATGTTAGTGATATAACGGATAAACTGACACAGCGTCTTGACAGTCTTGACGATGATATTAACGGTGTAACGGATAAACTGGATGAAACACATGTTGAATTAAATAAAATGCTTCGCCAGATGAAATATGCGGCAGGTGATGTGTCTGACGCAGCAGAGGATATTGACAGCGTCATTGTAAAGGCATCAAACGAGCTTAAACGTCTGAGCGCTTCATTAAATAATATGATAAAAACACTGGACAGTATTGCAAAGCGTCTGGAGAATATGATACCGGATTCAGTACCGACATTAAAGCCTATACTGCCCACAATAAAGCCGCTTCCGACAATGGGCGGATATAATGCGGACCCTGATGCTGAAATAGATACCGGATATGATGTATCGGAGAAAGTCGGGGCGATGATAAAAAACATGCTTGTAACTACCGTATACGCTGCGGACGAGGATAAAACTACGATAAGCGACCTTAAAACAACAGAAATTACACTTCCGAGATTTATAGGCGGCGAAAATGCAGATACCGCGCTTATACGGTATTGTGTAAACAACGGTGAAATAAAGGGCAATGAAATGGCAGGCGGAATAGCCGGAAGCATGGGCTTTGAATCTACCGTAAAAAGCGGTCAGAGCATAACACTGCCCGACGGACGGAAGGTAGACAGCGATTCGGTGTTAAAGGCGGTCATTGACAGCTGTATAAGCAGCGGCAGTGTAACGGTAAAAACCTCTTATGCAGGCGGCGCATGCGGCAGAAGCGATTTGGGAAATATAAAAAATACGCTTACAACAGGAGAAATTGCGGCAGAGGATGGTGGTTATTCGGGTGGTACGGCAGGTCTTTCGGGCGGTGAAATTCTTAACTGTATTGCGGTTAATGATGTTGACGGTAAGGACCATATAGGCGGAATAGCCGGAAGCGGTAAGGATATAAAAACTTCATACGCGCTTGCGCGTCTGGATGGTAAAAAGGAAAAATCGGGCGCGGTTGCGGGATTTGTATCGGGAACCGCATCTGGATGCTACTTTATTGATGAAGGATTATCGGGAATTGACGGCGCTAACTTTGCCGGCAAGGCAGAGCCTGTAAAACCGAATGATATGGTATCCTCAGACGGCGTCATTCCAGCATCCATGTCAGGACTGGGTGAAAATGATTTTTACATGGCTTCGGACGATATATATTTACCGCAGATAAAGACTATTGCTCAGAATAAAGCAGAGAGTATAGGCGCTATATTGCAGTCGAAGTCAACGGAGTTATCAAGATTTCATTTTAACGTAGTATTTAAAAATAAGGGTGAGGAAATCCGCGCAATGACCGTTGAATACGGAACGCTTCTTTTCGACAGCGATATACCTAAACTTGACGCGGACGGCGGCGATGTGCCTGTATGGGATAAGGACGTACACAGTCCGATAATACGTCATACGACATTTAACGCGGAATACAATAAGGCTGCGACCACAATAGCTTCAGGCGGCGAACCGCCGCTGCTTCTGGTGGAAGGCGTGTTTGACGAAGGTACGGAGGTTTTTCTGAAAGAGGAGGATATTACCCGTTCATTCGGCGGTTACAAAAACGGAGATGCTTATTCGTTTACGTTAAGCCGTGATGCATACGGAGTAATTAAAGTACATATACGCGATGAAAAGAAAAAGGCGGATAAAATAGGAATACATCAGAACGGTCAGTGGGAAACTGTGGATTGCGCCATTGACGGCAGTTATGCAGTATTTGAAATGAAAGAACCGGGACAGTTTGTGATTTTATATAAACGGCTGTCGCCGATAGTTCCGATAGGAATAACGCTTATACTGCTTATTTCGGCAGGCGCGGTATACTTCGTGATAAGGAGGTTGCGAAATGGAAGAAACAAAGAGAAAAACATACAGGAATTTTAAACGCTCTGAAAAAGCGATAATACGCGCGTATGCGGAGCTTATGCAGAAAAACGGAAATAAGCGTATAACCGTAACGGATATTGTAGACGCGGCGGATTTGAACAGAAGCACGTTTTATTCGCACTTTAAATCTGCTGAGGAGGTACGTGAGAAAATTCATTCGGATATCGTGAATGAGATTATAGGCTCGCTCGATGAAGTGAAGTGCAGAAACTCACTGGAGAACCCGTATAATGCAATGAACCGTGTGATAGAGTTTATCAGGCATGACGAAGAATTGTATAAAAAAATGCTTAACACCGAAGGTGCGGATAAATTCCTGAAAAAGCTTAAAGATATAGTAATAGCTCAATATCTGTCTGACGAGGTTATCTTGCCTCATATTACGGACAAGGATGAATTTGAAACAAATCTCAGACTGTTTATCGGCGGTTTTGTATCTGTCATTGAGGATTGGGCGTCGGGAAATATGAAAATTTCTCTTGAGCGGTGCGCGCGAATTATGAGTGATTCGATAAAAACATGTATAGCAGGTTATACAAAATAAAGACAGGCGGTCATTGACCGCCTGTCTTTGCTTAATCATCAAAATACTGATATCGCAAATCATCCACCTTAACAAGCCTGCCGATATATGAGCCGTCGGCTCGTACAACAGTATAATTATCACCGTCGGGGATAATATCAGCCTTTACGACCGTTTTATCATACTCAATATTATAGAATGAGCAGACTCCCTCCAAATCAATATACGGTTTTAAAATCTGAATATCTCCGTAGGTAAACGGCACGAGATTATTTGTCCATGCTTTACCGGTAAGATGCTGCATACAGCCTGTAAAATCTGCATAATTACCGCTTGCGCCGCGTATATGGTCAAGATAATGAATACACTTTGTTTCCTCATAGCAGTGTTGACCGCCGAAAACATAGGTGTTTTTATCAATGTCAGTAATATTCTGTTCGGTATCAAGGTCAATTATTTGCTGTGTAATATTTGTGTCAAAATCAGAAACAGTACGGTAATCACTTACTTCACCTATGCCTGAAACAGTAAAAACGAATGCGCCGCAGGTTATTAAAACGGCTGTTAAAATCTGATTTATACGATAGGGAAGCAGCATTAAGAGTTCTTCAGCGCAAAGACCTATGCCGAGTAATGAGAAGTAAACAAGTCTTAGGGGTATTCGGTCCGAGCCGAGAATAAAGTTCAGTATAACGCCGCCTAACATAAATATAATGGCAGTGAGCATAAGCATAGGTGAAAATTTACGCTTTTTTATGCAAAGCGCCGAAAAAACTCCGAATAAAACAGATAAAGCGGTTACAGCAGCGGATTTAATAAACCAATGACCTCCCAATAAAATTGATATGCCGTTATTAAAACCGTGCGCCGTAAGAGCGCGTGTATAGCTCCCGAAAATGCGTTTTGTATAGGTAAATACAAGCTTTGTATGTTCTATAATATTTCCGTCAAGCAGACCTCCGCGCGCTTCAATTTCGCCCGAAGCGGAATTTATAATATAGTAAAGTCCAATAACAGCAATCTGAGCTGCCGTTATGGCAATGGGAATGAGGTCGCGTTTACCGCAGCGGTTGCGGATAATTATAAACAGTACCAAAAGCAGATACATGACAATCGCAGGTTCATAAAAGCTTACGGCTATCATACCGAAAGCGGCAAAAAGCCATATAGAATATTTACGCTGTGTTCTGTACCAAAAATCAAGGAAATATACCGAAATGCCGATGAACAGAAGAGCATAGCATACACGCGTTGCAGCGGCAATCCAGTAGGTAGCCTCAAGTCCCAGAGGGAACAGGCATACAAGACACAGGAAAAACCCTATGCCGGAAAAACCGTTTTTACGCAGTGTTTTTATTATAAGAAAAGCCCCTGTGATAAGAGAAAGCGTAAGTATAAGCTCAACAAGCCATAAATGCTTAAACAGAGGCGCGTTTACAAAGCAGTCAAAAAAAGCCGCTCCTGGACGTATTGCGAATTTTTCGTTGGGAGCGGCAAAATATTTGAGTCTGCCTAAAAGTTTTGAATATAAATCTCCGTACAAAAACCAGTCGTCCATCACAGGCTTGTATGCGCCGGGAAGGAAACGCTGTATCATAACCAAAAGACCGAGAAATAACGATGTGATAATTTCTGTAAATGAGTCGCAGTTTTTTATTTTTTTAAACATACAAAACTCCGTTCTGCCAATACATATGGCATGATTTTCACATTATTCGTAAAGATGCTCTAAAATCTGTACCACCTCAGGCTTTGTCGGTACACGCGGATTTGTTGCGGTACAGGCGTCTGCAAGGGCTTTTTCAGCCATAGAGTCTATTGCATTGAAATATTCTGTTCTGTCAACTCCGCATTGTGAAACAGAAATAGGAACATTCATTTCTTTAAGCATAAATTGTATCCAACTTGTAAGCGCGCGTACAGTTGTAATTTCGTTGAAGTTGTTTACTCCAAGAAGCTTTGCTACGTTTACATACTTTTCTACGCACTTTGGATATTCCTTCTGACTTTTTGAATGTTTGTTAATACCCGAGTTGTATTCTATAATGTGGGGCAGAAGCATGGCGTTTGCTCTGCCGTGCGGAATATGAAACTTTGCTCCGACAGCATGCGCAATACCGTGATTAAGTCCGAGTGACGCGCTGTTAAAAGCAAGCCCTGCCAAACATGATGCGACGTGCATTTTTTTTCTTGCATGCGTGTCGTTGTTGTCAAGATATGAACGCAGAAGAAAAGTCCCGCATATTTCAATAGCCTTTTCAGCAAGAGCGGCTGAAAATTCGTTGTTGTTAATACTTACGTATGCTTCAATGGCATGAGTCAAAACATCCATGCCCGTATCGGCGGTTACGTTTGCGGGTACGCTCTTTACCAAATCAGCGTCCAGAATTGCTTCTGTCGGAAGCATGCTGTCCGATACAAGCGGATATTTAATATCGTTCTGAGGGTCGGAAACAAC
>CAJTUY010000023.1:25427-31855 GCA_910579415.1 uncultured Clostridia bacterium
GAAAGACGTAACCTCCGAGCCTGTACCCGATGTGGTTGGTATAGCGATAAGCGCAGTTTCTTTTTTTGTTGCGCGCGTGGCAAATTCACGTATTGATTTTGCACTGTCAATAGCGCTTCCGCCGCCGATTGCTATTACGCAGTCGGGGTCGTATTCGAGCATTGCCTTAACGCCGATAGAAATTTTTTCTAACGGAGGGTCGGGAACAACATCCGAGAACACCTCAAATTCAGTATATCCGTCATTTAAACGGTATGTAATCATCTGGAGCATGCCGCCTTTTGCAATGAACGGGTCAGTTATTATAAGCGCTTTCTTATACGGTAAATCCGAAAGACGGTCAAGCGCGTTATCTCCGAAATATATTTTTGTTCTTATATCAAAACTATTCATAAAAGTATTCACCTCACAGATTATTATACAGTATTTAATAAAATTTTACAAGTAGAAACAGAAAAATAATGCAGAAAAAATTAAATTTGGCGCTATTGCAATTTAAACATATATGTGTTAAAATATAAAATAAGTTATATACAGGATTTTAAGCTTGGTTTTATATAAAGGAGAGAAATATGAAATTAAAAAAAATAATCTGCGCGTCGCTGGCGCTGGCGGTTCTTTCGGGTACAGGCGCATTTGCAAAGGATAATCTGTACGCCTACAATAAATTTGTATCGACAATACTTTCAAAACAGTCGGGATACTGTAATTTTTCGGCTTCATTTGCAGGTCATGAAAATGAATATGATGATGTAAATGATTATTTTAAAGGTCTTATCGCGGCGTCTTATGATGATTTTGACGGGGACTATGACAACGAGCTTGTCACTGTCGAATCGCACGGAGTGTCGGTTTACCGTGTTGAGGAAAAGGGCGTTGTATATCTCGGTTCAATTAACAGTGACCTTATCGCAAATTACGGTGATTCTTATTCGAATGTTTTTACGGTTCATGAAAAGAACAAGAATTACATAGGTGTGGAGCTTTACGGAAAAACCGTTAATGAATATCACCTTTATCTTTATGACCTCAATCCCGAAACAGATGAATTTAAGAAAATTCTTGACATATCCAGAGAGGAAAATGAGGATGGCAAAGAGGAAAAGGTATGGGCAGGAGATAAGACGTATTATTCGTATACAAACGGCGGCGGTCTTGAAGCAACGATAAACCCATCAGGCTATGCTTCGGCGGAGGATGCGGCATATAATGCGATTGCCGATATTGCTCCGGCAATGACTATGACGGCGGCAGAAATTAAAGAACGCGCGGAAGGTAAAATTTCAGGCGATGATTTTCATCTGAAACTAAAGAATATAAAGCTTTTGTCGTACACACGCGCAAAAGGAATAAGATTTGATGAAAAACCTGTCGTGATATTTGAGGATAACAGTCCGTTGAATGAGCTGGCAAGGAAAATAGATATAATAACGGTAATGCTCGACGGTGAAACCTTACAGTTCCCGTATTTCCTTGACCCTATAATGGTGGGGGACTCTACAATGGTTCCGATGCGTACTATTTTTGAAGCGCTCGGCGCGGAAGTGGAATGGCTTGATGACGGAAACGGAACACAGCAGATACGCGCAACGCGTGATGACATTGTAATTGAAATGACCATAGGAAGCAAAATCTACTATAAAAATGGTGAAGCAAACGAGCTTGACGTGCCTGCGCAGCTTATGAATGATACTACTATGGTACAGCTCCGCGCAGTCAGCGAAGCTCTTGGAAATTATGTTGAATGGAACGGCGACGAGAAAAAGGTTACAATATCATCAGGTCTTTAACAGGCAATTGTAAAAATTTTCAAATGTTTCTTGACAAGTGTAGTATAACGTGATATACTACACTTGTACTTATATCATGAGGGAGAAGGTTTGCGGTGATAACGGCAATGGAAGAAAAAAAGCTTGATGAATTATCTGACGAGGAGCTTGTCAGCATTGCTCAGAACGGTAATGATGAAGCGCTTGAGTTAATACTGTCACGCTATAAAAATCTTATTCATGCCAAAGCAAAGCCGTATTTTCTCGCGGGCGCGGATGATGATGACATTATGCAGGAAGGCTTTATAGGATTGTATAAGGCTGTAAAGGACTTTGACGGAGAGCGGTTTCCGGTATTTAAGGTCTTTGCCGGTGTATGTATAAAGCGCCGCATTATCACTGCCGTAAAAGCGGCATCGAGAAAAAAACATCTTCCTTTAAACTCTTATGTTTCACTTGATAAGAATACTTATGACGATGACAGCGATGTGACCCTGCTTGACGTCATGGCATTCAACGAGCTTCAGGACCCTGAAGCCATATTCATTGACCGTGAGAATGTTGACGGTATGGAGTATAAAATCAATAAGGCGCTCAGTAAGCTTGAACTTAAGGTGTTGCTAAGCTATATTGACGGTATGAGCTATAACGAAATATCAAAACAGCTTAATAAGGATGTTAAGGCTGTTGATAATGCGTTGCAGCGTGTCAAGAAAAAGCTTGAAACAGCTCTTTGTGACAGTGAATGAGAAACTTATTGCGGGAAAAAATAACGACGACAAAAGTGAGGTAAAAAAATGTACGAGGACAAGACATTAGTATGTAAAGACTGCGGAAATGAATTTGTATTCACAGCAGGCGAACAGGAATTTTATGCTGAAAAGGGATTTGAAAACGAACCGCTTCGTTGTAAAGATTGCCGTCAGGCAAGAAAAGCAAGTATGCGTCAGAACAGAGAGATGTTTGAGATTGTATGCGCTGATTGCGGTAAGGTGGACAAGGTTCCGTTTGAACCGAGAAACGATAAGCCGGTATATTGCAGTGAGTGCTTTGCGCAGCATCAGAATGACTGATATTACTGAATAGAAGAACAGGCAGACAGTGTGTCTGTCTGTTTTTTTGCTCGAATATTGACATATTTTGCAGCATGTGATAAAATCGCAGTGATATTTATTAAAAGAAAGGATGGGAATAATGACTGTTACGGAAATTATAGGCAAAATTGACGACTTTTTATGGGGTCCGCCGCTGATTTTGCTTATTCTTATTGCGGGAATTTATCTTACAATAAGAGTAAGGGGCTTGCAGATAAGACATTTAGGCAAGGCTCTGAAATTTATGGTGAAAAATGAAGAGGGCGGAGAAGGAGAAGTTTCAAGCTTTGGCGCATTGTGTACTGCCTTGAGTGCAACTATCGGTACAGGTAATATTGTGGGGGTGGCTACTGCTATTGCAGCAGGCGGACCGGGCGCGCTGTTTTGGATGATTGTAGCCGCTTTTTTCGGTATGGCTACAAAATATACTGAGGGATTTTTGGCAATTAAGTACCGTACAATTGATGATGCAGGACATGTTCTCGGCGGACCGTTTTATTACATAGAAAACGGAATGGGAAAGAACTGGAAATGGCTTGCAAAGCTTTTTGCTATATTCGGAGTTTTTGCGGGACTTCTGGGAATAGGAACAATTACTCAGATAAATGGTATTTCTTCCGCTGTTCAGAATTTCTTTGACCCTGATGTCGCAAATGTGGCTTTCACAATAGGAGGCAATGCGTATTCATGGTCAGTGGTTATAATAGGTATTATTGTTACTCTCTGTACTGCTCTTGTTGTTATAGGAGGTATAAAGCGTATTTCGAATGTATCTCAGGTAATAGTGCCGTTTATGGCAGTTTTATATGTGCTGTTTGCATTAACGCTTATTGTATGCAACATAACAAAAGTGCCTGCGGCAGTTGTTGAAATAGTTCAGGGCGCGTTTGGTTTAGGAGATGGAATATCGGGTATACGCGCAATGGCAGGAGGTGTGCTTGGGGCGATGATGGCGTCTATGCAGAAGGGCGTTGCAAGAGGCATATTCTCAAATGAAGCAGGTTTGGGAAGCGCTCCTATCGCGGCTGCGGCAGCTAAAACAAAGGATACTGTCCGTCAGGGACTTGTGTCAATGACAGGTACCTTTATTGATACTATAATTATTTGTACAATGACAGGTCTTTCAATTGTAATTGCAGGTTCGTGGGCAAAGGAAGGACTTGAGGGCGTTGCTATTACTACTGACGCTTTCCAGTCTGGACTGCCGTTTCCTTCGGTTGTATCGTCTTTTGTTCTGATGATATGTCTTGCATTTTTCGCGTTTACGACAATTCTCGGATGGGATTATTACAGTGAAAGATGTCTTGAGTATCTTTCCAACAGAAATAAATCACTTGTAAAGGTTTACAGATGGATTTATGTGCTTGCTGTATTTATCGGTCCGTATCTGACGGTTAAAGCAGTATGGACAATTGCCGATATATTTAACGGTCTTATGGCAATACCGAATGTAATTGCGCTGATTGCGCTCGGCGGTATAGTGGCAAAGGAAACAAGAGATTATTTAAAAAAACTGAAATAAAACAAAGTAAAAAGCAGGTTTAGCCTGCTTTTTGAATACAAAAAAAGAATTGCCGCATCATTTTGCGGCAATTCTTAAAAACTTAATTAACCGACAAGAGTTTCAACATAAGCCTTAATCTTATCGCACTTAGCGTTCTTAAAGAATAAGTCTTTAAACTGCTTGCCTGCAACGGCGCCCTTAACAAGCTCCGGGTCAAGCTGAGGAAGAATGTCAAGCAAATCTCTGTGGCTGATTTTCTTAACTTCGTTAAGAATTTTAGCGTTTCTCTGCTCAGGAACAGCTCTTTCCTTCGGATAGCCGCCGCCCCATTCTTCAACAAACAGCTTTTCAAATATATACTGAAGATTGAGTTCTGCACCCCAACCCCAGCCTTTTGCGAAAGGCAAAGCGATACAGTTGCCGTTATTTACCTGTGTGAACTGATAAGCGTCTGTCGGGTCAACAACGTGACCGCAAAGCACACCCGGAAATGCGTTACAAGCAAGACAAGCGCCTTCGCCTGTGCCGCAGCCTGTGATAACAAGGTCTGCTGCGCCTGAGTTCAAAAGGATTGCAGCAAGAATACCAATCTGAACATATGTCAGCTGTTCAGCGTCATCGGCTGAGTACATGCCGTAGTTATGAACCTCATGACCTAAAGGCTCAACAACCTTTTTCAGCGTATCAAGAATAATTGTATTCTTAGCCGCCTGACTGTTTTCGTTAATTAAAGCAATTTTCATTTGGAAAACCTCTCCTTCTAAAATATTTACCAGTATATTATATCAAATTAAACTGCGGTTTGCAATATATAAATTAAAAATATATTTGCTTGACAAATAATATTATATGTATGATAATACTATAAGATACGAAAATAATAAATATAAAATATTTTGTGCTTTTAGGGCAGAAAGGGACGGTAGTAATTATGAAGAAACTGTACAGAAGTTCGGTTGATAAAATGATTTGCGGCGTGTGCGGCGGTCTGGCGGAATATTTTAATGTGGATTCAACGATAGTGCGTTTAGCTGCGGTTGTACTTGCGTGCGTGTCGCTCGGAACCTGTGTGCTGGCATATATTGTTGCGGCAATAATAATACCGCAGTTATAATAAAGAAAATAAATAAAGCGAGGAATTTTTATGGGTATATTTAAAAAGAAAGAGAAACAAGAAGCGCGGAATAATACCGTAACGGAAAATAAGGAACTGAAAGACGATATTTCAAAAGCATACGATGAGCTTGTTGCAAGCGTAAATAATGAAGCGTCTGAAGAAACAAAAGAAGCTCAAAAGGAAAATTCGTTAAATCTTGAAATGGAACTGCTTAAATCTAAGATAGGTGAATTTAAGGAGAAAAAAACGCAGGAAAGCCTGTTTGATATGCTGAAAATGCTTCCGGGTAAGGAATTTTTGCTTCCGTCAGTATCAAATGTTAAGGAACCGTTTGAAAATGTTGACGGTAAAATGCAGCTTAAGAATGGAGCAGTATTGAATCCGGCGCTTCTGACAGCTCAGGATAAAAAGATTTTCCTTCCTATTTTTACTGATGAAAAATCAATGACGCAAAAATCTCCGTCGGGAATAGTGCTGAGATTTCGTTTTGAGCAGTGTATTGAGATTGTAATGAATAAAGAAAATCCGGTAGGGGCGATGGTTATAAATCCGTTCAGCGAAAATATGATTCTTGGCGAGGACTTATTGAAAATGGCATTCAAGAAAACAGAAAAGAACTGATTGTAATTAAATTAAAAACAGCGTATCGTTTAGGTGCGCTGTTTTTTGTTGATATACAATAAGAGCCGACTTTACTCATATGGTATCGGATTATCTGTTAAACCTAAAATATAATCAGTGGATACCTTGTAAAATTTAGCAAGAAAAATTAAAACATCAGTGGGTATATCGCAGAATCCTTTTTCATATCTGAAATATTGAGGCTGTTTCATATTCAATATGTCAGCTAAATCACGTTGTGTTAAGTCATGGTCTTCGCGCAGGTCGCGAAGGCGCTTGTAATAATTGCTCATTCATAATCAACTCCTTTTTGATAACTAATA
>CAJTUY010000024.1:0-24370 GCA_910579415.1 uncultured Clostridia bacterium
ACCCATAACAAATACAACATATAATAGCATATGAACTCCACATTAAAAATATTGTTCTGCATTTATCAGCAAGTCTTGAAGTAGATTGATTTTTTTTGCAATGTGTAATCCAAAAAATTTCAATAAAAATTAAGACGCTGAACAAAAGACCTAACATAAGGCTTTTTCCACCATTACCAATGTTTAAATATACAATATATCTATGAAATAATGACTTCCATATAGGTAATATAAAACCCTCCAACACAATCATAACAGAATGTATAAAAGCAGTTTTATATATTTCTGCTTGTGTTATTGTGCCTTGTTCTAATGTGTTTGCACTACTTGTTAGCGGACAACCACAATTAGGACAAGAGGTATTTATATCGCTTATTTCCTTTTGACACTCAGGACATTTTATCGTTGACATTTTAATTCCCCCTTATAAATTCCATATATCCATACCGACCATATGTTGTCAAATTTTATTTATGGGGCGGTAAGTGTTATTGAATAGTTTTTGTTTTACTGCTACTAATACCCCATAAAAATCCCATAATAATACTGACTGGTACTGTTAGAATTGCGGAAATAAAGAAAGTTCCATATGGAGATAAGCTATATGAGCAACATACAATACTCACAACCACTAACAAAGCATAAATTCCCCATATAATAGTTATTATGTTATATTTTTTAAAATCTGCTCTCTTTACAAATAAAAATATTCCTATGATTATTAGTACAATAATAGCGGCTATATCTATAATATAAGAAAATAAATATTCTCTGCTTGAATAATGTATTATGTCATAGTATTCTTTTACATACCACCCATAACAAATACAATATATAATAGCATATGAACTCCACATTAAAAATATTGTTCTGCATTTATCAGCAAGTCTTAAATTAGATTTAGTTTTTCTGCAATGTGTAATCCAGAAAATTTCAATAAAAATTAGGACGCTGAACAAAACACCTAACATATAGCTATGCATATAGCTATTCGTCTCCCCATAAAGGTTTGCAAATGCTAAAATACTTCCATTATTATACAATAATAGCGTCCATATAGGTAATATGAAAGCCTCCAATACAATCATAACAGAATGTATAAAAGCAGTTTTATATATTTCTGTTTGTACTTTTGTTTCCTGTTCTAATGTGCTTATACCACTTGTTATCGGACAACCGCAATTAGGACAAGAGGTGCTTGTATTGCTGATTTCCTTTTGACATTCAGGACATTTTATTATTGACATTTTAATTCCCCCTTTAAAAAAGACTATTGAACAAGCTATCGACAGCAGAAAACATAACGGCATTTAATATAACTACTAATATAATACTCACTACAATCCAAGTTACAAAACCTATTAAAGCCCACTTGCCATATTCTTTCGCCGCATTAGGTGTGCTTTGTGAATACACACAAAACAAAATTAAACCTATGAGCGGAAAGAAAAACGACAACACCATTAAACCTGCTGAGGCTATGTCCTGTTTAACCGCCGCTTGATTTTCCGCCGTCTGATTTTGTGTTGCTCCGCACTTAGGACAGGAAATAGCTTTTGCACTAATCACTGTGCCGCACTCTCTGCAATAGGACTTATGTAGTGGTGTGTATTCCTGCCTGTCCTCTTGTTCCTCTGTCATTACATTTGTGTTTTCTGTTTGTGTTTCCATTTTTAAAACCTCCCACTTTCTGTATTCTTTTTAGTATTCTAAATAGTATTTGTTTTTAGAATATATTATTATTTTAGCATACACTGTATAATTATGTCAAGAGGAGGAATTTTAGTGAAAATGTTTACACCTAAAAAGACGGAAAAAGAGGTTATTTCTATAAGAATAGACAACAAAACTCTTTCAAAAATTGATAATTTAGCCGCCGATATTGATATAAGCAGGAATGAGCTAATAAATCAATGTATTGAATTTGCACTATTAAATTTAGATAATAATAGTATTAAAAAATAAGCGGCAAAAACCGCTTATTTTACTTTCCGAAGTCTAACAAGCTGTCTATGACCTTGCTTGCTGTTTCGTCCGATTTACGCAATATATGAGCGTATATATCACTTGTTGTAGATGTCTTTGAATGTCCTAACCTCTTTGACACTGTTACAATATCCACCCCTTTATTTATAAGCACACTTGCCTGACTGTGACGGAATTTGTGCGGATAGATGTGCGGTAAATTATGTTTCTTTTCAAGCTGTTTAAAAAAGTGTAATATATTATGCGGACACATAGGAAGTCCGTTTTCTCTTGTAAATACATAATCAGTTTCAGTCCATTCATCATCTAATGCGTAGGCTATTTTCGCCTGTTCCTCTTTCCACTGCTTTAATACGTCCATAACGTCCTGCGGCACATTTACATATCTGTTTTCATTTGTCTTTAATGTATCACTGTATATCCCCTTATCAGGTAAATAAAGCAAGTTGTTACACAAATACAATTCGTTATTTTCAAAGTTCACTGATTTCCATTGTAGACCTAATATTTCACCACGTCTTGCACCTGTGGCAATAAATAATAGTGTCATTGATTTCCACTTTAACGGTTTATCCTCAACCGCATTTATAATAGCTTGTATGTCCTCTATTTCAAAACTTTCTGTTTCGTGCTTTTTAGCTTTTGGAGGTGTGGCTCTTTGTGCTGTGTTATACGGTAGTATCTGTTCTTTGACTGCATAGGAAAATACATTTGATATAAAACGGTGACAGTCAATAATACTATTACTGGATAAGCCGCCGCCCGTACTGTTATTATGTCCGTCTTGTGCTAATGTAAAATATAGCTTGTTGAGGTGGTCGGGGCGAATGTCTTTTAATTTTAAATGACCTATACCGTTATTCTCCACATCTATAACACGCTTTAATATTTTTTTATAGTGATAAATTGTGGTAGGTTTAATGCCGCCTTTCTCTTTTAAGTCAATAACATAATTTGCGTATTCCTCAAAAGTCTGTTTTTCGGTTGACACTGTACCATTGTGGCAATTTTCCTCAAACAGTGTTACTACTCTGTTTAATTCCTTTTGTATTTTCTTGTCGCTCAAACCTTTTGGCACTTTCCACGTCATACTATATGGCTTTAGCTTTTTTCCGTCTGCGTTACGACCTCTATATACTTGAATTTGATATGAGATTATCTCACCATTTTTATTTTTTCGTGGTATGGTAGTAGCCATTATGTATCACTCCCTAAGTACCCCCACCCTTAAATGACTTTTTTATCTCTCATATAGTGGTGGGTGGTGTCATATTGTTGTGTATCACTATATATTATTATACACCCTTAAAGGTTCACAGGTCAATTATCATACTATACAAAAGGACATATAAAACATTGTGCAATAGGCAAGTTGAAAATCGGCTATAAATGTGTTATAATATAGCCATACTAAAGCAAGGCAGGTGCGTTGATGTGGGTAAAATAGTCTATAATAACATTCTTGAAAAGCTGGGCGAAAAAGGTCTTACCACTTACAAAATACGCAAGCAGAAAATTATAGCTGAAAGTACGCTCCAACACATAAGAGAAAACAAGAGTATAACCACTGACGCAATAGCGAAAATTTGTGAAGTCCTTGACTGTCAGCCAGGTGATATTTTGCGGTATGAAAAATGACCTTTAACCACTTGAATTTCGGTAGTTATACTTAGGATAACTACCATTTTTCATTTTCACATACAGTAAAAGTACCGAAATCTTAATCGGAGGGTGAGGGCGGCGAAAAAGTTTATAGTCCTTTTTATATAGTAAATAAAGTAAAGACAAATATAATAACTACTATAATAACAATAATAGTATCAGTAATAATGAATAACCTCTTTAACCACTCATACCACTAAATCACTATAACCACCTGTATTTATTGTGTTATTACCCACTTGAACTATTACTCTGCTGAATTATTACCCTTATAAACTATTATCCTCTTGAATTACTACTCACTTGAACTTGGACAGTCCTCACACAATTAAGGACTGTCATTTGAGGTCAGGGAGGTCATACAGGTCAAGGTGATTTACTTTTCTTGTCCTTTTAAGTAGTCCTTTAAAGCTATGCGGTTTATCAGGAATTTTACGCCTGTTTCTACATAAGGTATTTTTCCATCTTTTATATACTTCCGTATATAATACTCTGAAATACCAGTGTATTCGGCGGCTTCTTTGACTGATAAATACAGTTTCTTTTTGTTGCCGCTGTTATTCTTTGGCGATTTTATTTTAATCATTTTTAACACCTCACTTTCTTTTTTATTTGTTTATATTGTATCGTATCATCAAAGGATTTTCCACCGCAGGATTGGCATATTGTATGCCAACAATGGCACATTTACTATATTTGACATAATCAAAGTATTGTGTTATACTTCTATTAAATAAAAGTCATATGAGGTGTTATGTATGAGCGAGGGAGAAAGAAATGCTACGTTTAAGCAACGACTAAAACAATTACGTAAACAACAAGAACTTACACAGGAACAGTTAGCTGAAAAAATACATATCTCGCTACATACTGTACAAAGGTGGGAAAGCGGAAAATCACTACCTGCCGTTGATATTTTATTAACACTTTCACAATTCTTTAATGTAAGCACTGACTATTTAACGGGAGTAAGTAATCGTAAAAAGTCAAGTAACAGTAAGGTCGCAGTAAAGAAAAAAGTAGCAGAAACGAAAAATACAATTTATGATGAATTTGACGGACTTGACAGACTTTTAGGTGTGAATGGACAAACAACATCAGGACAAGCGATAGACTATAATACAGTTGTAGAGGAAACACCACCCAAAAAAGATTTTAAATGAATGAGATTTTAAATGACATCTGTCAATATACATAATTCACACATTGACACCATATATAAAACAGTGATTTTTTAAGAGTTGTCCATCTTTTGTCCATTTTTTAATGAAAATAAGGTAAAATAAAAACCAGTGTCAATCACCAAAAATGGCTTAAACACTGGCTTTTTTACTTTTATAGATATTATTTTTTTAAAGATTACTTTATTTTTTACAAACACAATCCTTTATAAGAATACCCGAATAAAGAATATTTCATAAGAAATATCCTAAAAACAAATATTAAAAAAGCAATATCATGATGTTAAAAACATCTGATAATGAAAAGGTGGTAAATACATTATATCATATTTTGCTCATATTTCAATAGAAAGCATAAAAATTTTTTATTGCTTCAAAGCATATTCAATATCATACACCAAACAGGCATATCCCGAATAATATACAATAAGGGATTTCTTGTAATCCCTGCCTTTTAATAATGAAGGGAAGTGAAAATATGTATATTTTAGTCGGTTCTTCAACAACGGCGGAACGGTTAAAAAAGTCAATGGAAAAAATACTCGGCTTTCCGGCATATGTCGTACACACACCGTCCGCAATTTCAACAGGCGGCTGCTCATATTGCGTAAGGGCAGATGACCGCGCGCTTAATGAAATACGTTCAATTGCGAATGATAACGGGATTCCGATAAAAAATATTTATATAACCAAAACCGAAAACGGGGAGCGTGTTTATCATGCTGTATCTTGATAATGCTGCCACTACTTTAAAAAAACCGGTTTCTGTTTATGCTTCACTGATGAAAAATACTGTTTTCGGCGGTGGTAATGCAGGACGCGGCTCACACAAACAAAGTATGGCAGCCGTTCGTTCGATTATTGACACACAGGATTTAATTGCCGAACTTTTTAATATTCAGAAACCGCAGAATATAGTGTTTACTCAAAATGCAACTTATGCCCTGAACACAGCGATTTTGGGTACGGTCAGAAACGGCGGACATATAATTGTTACGTCTATGGACCATAACAGCGTTCTGCGTCCAGCCTATTTAATGGGAAATTATACGGTTGTTAAAGCAGACAAAGCAGGTTATGTTAATGCGTGTGATATTGAAGAAGCAATACAGGATGATACATGTCTTATTGTCTGCACTCACGCTTCCAATGTCTGCGGCACTATTGAGCCTGTATACGAAATAGGACGTATTGCAAAAAAGTATGGAATACCGTTTCTTATTGATACTGCGCAAACTGCAGGCTGCCTTGAAATTGATGCTGAGGAAATGAATGCGGATATGATAGCATTTTCGGGACATAAGGGACTTATGGGACCGCTCGGAACAGGCGGCTTGTATATTAAAAATCCCGAGCTGATACCGCCGCTTGTAACAGGCGGTACGGGCAGCGCTTCGGAAAGTATAATTCAGCCTGATTTTATGCCCGATAAATTCCACAGCGGAACGATGAATACTCCTGCAATAGCGGCTCTCGGTACGGGTGTAAGGTATGTTTTAAAGCATGGTGTAAAGGCGATAGGTTCGTATGAAAAGGAGCTGTCTGAAAGTTTTAAAAATAATTTGGCTAATATGAAAAATGTTACTGTTTACGGCTCAGATAATTCTGTTGCCACAGTAGCATTTAATGTCGGCTTTCTCGGAAGTGAGGAAACTTTTGAATATCTTCACGGTCATGCGGCTGTACGCGCAGGGTATCATTGCGCACCTCTGGCGCATAAAACACTCGGCACATCACAGCGCGGCGCAGTAAGAGTTTCATTCGGTATTTTTAATACAAATAAGGATGTAAGAAAAATTACGGATTTGGTATATAAAATCAGCAGGGAAGCAAAGGGATAGATTTTTCTATCCCGATACATACTGTTGTTAAAAAAAGAGGATAATATTTTAAAAAAAGTGTTGACAAATACTGTTGATTTTGATATAATACTACAAGTCGGTCAGTGAAAAGACTGATATAAACTCTTTGCGGGTGTAGTTCAATGGTAGAATTCCAGCCTTCCAAGCTGGTCGCGTGGGTTCGATTCCCATCACCCGCTCCAATTTATGTGTCTGTAGCTCAGTTGGATAGAGCAATTGCCTTCTAAGCAATGGGCCGGGGGTTCGAATCCCTCCAGACACGCCAAAAACACTCTCTGATTTGTTTTTGGACATACTTAGTAGGATACCTATATGGTGGGTATAGTTCAGCTGGTTAGAGCGTCAGTTTGTGGCACTGAATGTCGTGGGTTCGAATCCCACTACCCACCCCATTTTTACAGATTTGACATAGGGATATAGCCAAGTCGGTAAGGCACCAGATTTTGATTCTGGCATGCGTAGGTTCGAGTCCTGCTATCCCTGCCATTTATACGGGCCATTAGCTCAGTTGGCAGAGCACTTGACTTTTAATCAAGTTGTCCGGGGTTCGAATCTCCGATGGCTCACCAGTGGCGAGCCAGACGAACACTACAATTTATATGATTGGTAGAATGTTCGTCTTGGTTTGCCCATTGAAAAAAGAATAACAACGAAAGAGGACTACTTGCATTTGCAGGTAGTCCTTTTAACGTGCATAAACTCTTACGATATACGTTATTTTCTAACAAAATTATGACAAATAGTAAAATAATAGTTAGAATAAAACGTAAAGGAGTATGGCTATGATTAAAATTTTACTGTTCACTTGGCTTGGCGAACGGAGATGGACGCAGGCTGACCTCGCTCCTGAAACTGGTACAGACGAGTTATAAATGCTGAATGAAATGTGCTTTTATACGGTGCAGGAATAAATATCTATGCAGGGACTGTGGAGAGACTTGGCAATGCTGAGTACATACACAGTCTTATAATACGCACGGATAAGAAAAGCAAGATTTTATGGTATTCTGCGTAAAGGAGATACTGTGTATGTGCTGTACTATTCTGGCAGGAACAGTGCAGGCATTTTTTCGTTATATGAGTAGGAGACTTTAGTTGATTAAGTTTACACGAATACATATATTTTGAAAAATATCCCTTCAGTATCAAATCATTATTTTGCACTGGACACTGTACTTTCATTCTGTACTCTCTTAAATTCATCAGGTGTCATACCGGTATTTTTTACAAACGCGCGGTAAAAGGTTGAATAGTCCTTAAAACCGCAGCGAGCATAAATATTTGTGGCTTTTTGTCCCTCCATAATTAAATTTTTGGCGGCAGTTACGCGTCTTAAATTCAGGTATGTTTTTATAGTCATACCTGTTTTTTCTTTCAGTATTTTATTAACATACTGCTGTGACGAAAACACCTTTGAAGCGACAGAGGCTGCCGTTATTTCTTCGGCATAGTGACGGTCTATATAGTCAAGAAGAAAATCCGCCTTGCTCTCAATTGGTATATTTGAATATTCGGGAGTGTCATCAATTAAAATACGGTTTATTATTGTAATAAGTTGAACCGTATAAGTTAAGACCATTAAATCCGTTTCAGGCAGAAGATTAGAGCAGTAATACTCAATTTTTTTAAGTATCACGTCAAGCTCATATTTTTTCACTCTTTCAGCGTCTATGCGGTTGTCAGCCCCCGACTTTTTGGAATTAAGCATGTCCGTAACATCGGGAAACTTAGTAAGAAATTCGGGATAGATATGGAGAAATTCACGTTCATATTCACACTCCTTCAGAAATCGGAAGGAATGTCTTTCCGCAGGAGTGGTCAATATAATATCGCCATCGGAGAGCATATAGCTGTTTTCCTCTACGGTATATAAAAGCTCGCCTTTTATAACGTGAATAATCTCATAACACTTATGAATATGTGTGTCAAAGTTATATCCCTTTGAGGTGTTATAGCTGTACATATATCCATCATTGTCATTGGCAATACTGTGATTTCCGTGCCGTATAATCTTTTTCATTTCTTTTTTTCCTTTACTATTGCGTTTATGTTTATTTTACCATATTTTATCACACAGAATTCAAAAATGCAAACATATATGTTTAAAATGCAATTTCAAATACGGAAAATACATTGTATAATATAAACAAAAAGACTAATAAAAAGGAGAAAAATACTATGAAGACCAAAAGAATTGTAAGTATAATAATTTCTGTTGCCATGATATGGGCGATAATGCCCAACATTGCGTTTGCAGACGGAGAAAATTATACCCGTGACTTTATGTCGCTTGTAAAGGACAATGCAAAAACTATGTACGGAACGGCAGCGGATGTAATTGAACTTGATGAGTATACCACTGCGTACCTCACGTATGATGGTACATATGTTGATGCGGACGGAACGATATATTTAATGGGTACAAACGGCGGCAAGGGAAGCTATAAAAACGGCTCATATATAGAGTTTAGCGCGCCGAGCGATGGTATTGTAAGCTTTAGTCTTGATTATGCAAATTACTTTATAGATGAAACTTATATGGGATATTCATCAGCAAATGTGAATCTTAAAGCAGGACAAAAATTAAGAATCGGAGAAAGAGTAAATAACAGAAGCAAAGTTATGAGCTTATCCTTTACTCCCGAACAATCAGCTGAAACATCCCCTGCTCCCGATGAAACGGAGCCACCGAGCGGTGATGCCATTAAATATACTTCACCGTCAACTTTGTGGAATTTTGATAATGTAGCTCCTGTTTCATCAGGAAATGACACGCCTGTAATCGGTGGAAATGCAGTGTGGGAAAACGCTGAGATAAAGTTTCCTGCTGCCGATACAAAATCAGGCTCAATAACTGTTGGTATGGAAAATGCAATAAAAAATAATGTAACTATTGAATTTGACGCGATTGACCACAGCAAAGCTCTTGGACAACAGTTTTTTAATTATTCAATCGGAAACAGCGAAGAAACAATCGTAGATTTTCAGGTGCATCCGTATGATGACAGCAGAACCGATACAAAAGGTCTTATCATCGGAGGGAACACAATTGCTGATTATAAGGCGGTACGCGCAGCGTGGGGTGCTGTCGGAACTCATCATATAAAAATTGATATTGATTATAATGCAAGAAAAGTAACGGTTGCAATAGGTTCTGATACATTTACCGATGAAATTCCGGAGGGTACTATATCGGATATAAAGAAAATTGAAATTTCATCAACACGCTCAAAAACAGCGGCGGACAGATATATTTCGGTTGACAATTTAAAAATAGAAGAATTTACTTCCACAGAGCCGACTGCGCCCTCAACTGTTACGGAAGGATATTCGGAGGAAACTATCGCGGGGATTTCATGCCGCGTAAACGCACAGAATAATGCCCCCGCAGTAATTTATCTGGCGGGAGAACAGCGAATGGGAACAGATAATATTTCACAGCTTTATGATGCGAAAGCTATATTTGATAAACTAAATGGCAAATTAACTCTTATTGCGCCGCAGTCTGACACTGTATTTACAGACATTACTGGATTTATCAACGAAGCTAAACAAAAATATAACGCGCCGTCTGTAACAGTAATAGGACAGTCGCAAAACGCGTCTGCGGCTCTGTCGTCCGGCGCAGATAAAATAATTACAATTGCAGGAACAGGAACGGCAAAGCCTAACGGTAAGGTGTGGGTATTTGCAGGATACACTGATGAAACAACTAACATTTTCGATGTCAAAGCAATGGTAAATAGTTTGCAGATGTCAGGAGTTGATACTCGTTATACGGAATATCCGTATGAAGGACATAAAATTAACAATCTCGTTGCGGAAGAAAACGGTTTTGCCAATTGGATATTAAACGACATTTCCGATAGTAAAATGGTTGATCTTGTTCTTTTCGCAGGTCAGTCAAATATGGCAGGGCGTGGGGAAGCGGACGAAGCGATAAAATGTGCGCCGAATCACGGTTTTGAATATCATTCCGTAACAGAGCCGGGAGTTTTGACGACGGTTTCCGAGCCGTTTGGAAAATATGAAAATAACGATATCGTAAATGACGCAGGCTCAAACGGTGTTGACCGCCGAAGCGGCGATATGGTTTCTGCGTTTATGGAAAGCTACTACGATGTTTCCGGTACGCCGATAGTCGGTGTGCAGTGTTCACGCGGCGGAACAGAAACAAGATGGTGGACAGGGGATGTTCTTACCGAAGCGGCAGCAAGATATAACGAAGCGAAAGCATATCTTGAAAGCTGCGGCTATACCATAGGAAAGCAGTTTATGGTATGGTGTCAGGGCTGTGCGGATGCAGACAATAACAGAAGCATAGACACATACAAATCCAATACAAAAAATATTTTTAATACCTTGAAATCAAGCACAGGCATAAGCGATATGTTTATGGTGCGTATAGGTCATTGTAAAACAAGCGGTGCGGTGGGATTTGATACAATAAAAGACCCACGCTACAAGGCGATAAACCTTGCTCAAAAAGAGCTTGCGGACGAAGAGGAAAATATAACAGCTGTCGCGTCTTTCTATACTGACGAATATGCCGCACTTATGCGCGACCAATACCACTATCATCAGGAGGCGTATAACAAGGTTGGTACAATAGCGGGAAATAACACGGCGGTTACACTTTATAATACAGGCGAATGGACAAATTATCCCGAACCGTCAACTGAGGAAATACCGCCCGTAACGGTTGAGGGAGCGTTTGAAATTAACTCGTCAGATGTGGAAATTGACGTATCCTCTATGAAGAATTACGGCGCAAGTACATATCGCATATATAAAGCAAACGGAAGTTATGACGTGGTAACGGCAAATAACGGAAAAGTCGCAAATACAACGGGTGGAGAGGTTACGGTTGTTCCCGAATACAAATTTGAGTTTACAAATCAGACAAACTCAACAGACGAGCATATCAAAGGCTATGTAAAGGTGGGCGAAAATTCGTACACTGCGGATAAGGGTTACGGACTTGAAAGCGGATACCATATAAACGAAAACGGCTGTCTCCCGAAAGATGTACCTATTAAGGTAGATTTGGCACAAGGCTTTTACGATATTGAGCTTTACAGAAAAGGCGGCGCAAGAGCGGACGTATACGCAAACGGTGTGCAGATTATAAATAACAGCACCTCGTCAGGTTCACAGAACAGACCGTCAGGCTCGGCTGTTATGCAAGCTCCGGCGATGAGCCTTTCAGATGGTACGACAAACTTTACAATCGGCAATTTGTCGGGAAGCAACGAGCGCATTGCGTCAATTAAAATTGCGCGTGTCCCCGAAAAGTACAGAAAGAGCGTAATCTGGATTGCGGGCGACAGCGAGTCGGCGAATTACTATCCGATAAACGGTGACGGCGATGACCTCGCAAACAATAAAATTATGATGACGGGCTTCGGTATGCAGCTTGAAAAAATGCTGTCGGATAAATACGCCGTTGCAAATTACGGTCAGCCGAGTGCGACGGTTAAAACATGGTATGACGAGTGCTTTGAGTCGGTTAATTCTCTTATGCAATCGGGCGATACAATTCTTGTTGATTTCGGAATTAACGATTCCATAAGCTCGTCAAATAAAATTACTGTTGATGAAATGAAGCAGTATATGAAAAATATTGCGGACGCGGCGAAAGAAAAGAACGTAAAAATGATTTTGGTAAGCCCTGTTTACAACGGCAAATATCAGCACAGAACATATTTTACATACGATGCAGCAAATGATACAAACGAGATGTACGATTTCGCAAAGGAAATCGGTGTGGATTGTATTGACCTCAATAAATGGACACAACTTTATGTTAATAAAGCAATAGCCGATACAGGGGATGAAAACTGGAGAACAAATAACTACCATGTCGGCGATAATTTGCATTTAACACAGCACAGCGCGCTGCTGGCGGCTTCGTTTATTGCTGCCGGTATGAGTGAAGTGGGTTACGAAACATCAGGCTTTTCACATACCTATAAGGACATTTCATCTATTACTGATGACAATACACGCGGCGAGGAAAGCGGAGTAAGCCGTGTTTACAGCGTGTCAGAAGCAAAGAAATTTATGGGAAAGTCAACCGAACCGCCTAAATCAAAGCTTGCGATAAAATACGATGATACAACCGGCAATGTTACGATTGAGGGCGGTGACGGAAGCGTTACAAGCGGAACTCTTATAAAGGCAGTATATGAGGGCGGAACAATGAAATCGGTAAAAACAGAGAATATAGATTTTTCAAAAGGCACACAGGTTGATGCCCAAAAAGGTATGAAATTATTCTTATGGGAATCGCTTAATTCAATGAAGCCTCTTGCGGAGGCGTACACATATACAGGTGCGGGAAATGAAACTCCCGCGCCTACTCTCTCTCCGACGCCAACGGCAACCCCCAATGAGCCGAAAGAAATAATATATAGCGAGGATTTTGAAAATTACAACACAGGTGATAAGGCAGGCTGGACTTCGCCTGCGGGAACGATGTCGGTAAAATCCGATAACACATCAGGCATAGGTAAATATCAGACAGTTGTATCGGGAAAAAGCGGAACGTGCAGAAGCGGATATGTTGAATTGCCGGCGGCTGTCACAGAAAATTTTGTTTTTGAGTGCGATTATAAATCTTCGTCAAATGCGAATGTATCAGATTTGGAATTAGTGGAGAATAAAAACTCAATATACGCAAATCACGGCGTATATTCAAATGCGAATTATGTTTTTATAATGGCAAGACCTAAAAATGCAGACTGCTACGTTATAAATAATAAATCAGATGACAGCGGATTTACCGTTGACCGATATGCTGACCCGATATTTAAAACAAAAGATGTTACAGGCAATCCGTGGCTTCATATAAAGGCTGTCGGCGATATGACAAACCAAAAAGTTATAGTGTATATAACTTCGCTTGACGGAAAAACCGAGTACCATCACGGAATGTATGATATGAATGTAGGCAGAGAGAACAAGTTAAATTCGTGGAAGTGTATTCACTTGCTTTCGCCTACAACAGGCGCGGATACCTGCATAGACAATATTGAAATATACAAGGCTCGCAAGACTGACCTATCTCCCGTATATCATAAGGTGAAAATGATATGCAAAGCATACTCGTTTGAACAGTATGTATTGGACGGCGAAAGCGTGGTGAATATTCCCGATGTATCAAGCTACGGACAGCATTTCGAGGGCTGGACAGTGGGAAATGACAGTAAAAAGTACACGAGCGCAGAGCTTGAAAAATTACCGATAAGCTCGGATTGTGAGATTAACGGCGTAATCGGCGAGGGCTATATTGAAGCAATAGCTAAAGTGGATTTTAAGGATTTCCCCGCAGGAAACGAACTTGTTATGGGAGTGGACGAGAATACCTTCGGCTCTAATCCTATCTCACTTTCGATAACGGGCGAACAGGGAACAAGCCTTGTTACAAACCCCGACAGCAGAGTAAATGACTACAATGTAGAATGGACTTTTGACGGCTTCCGCACTCTTGACGGCAAGCCGACAGGAGAAACAGGCGAAAAATACTGCGACAGCTACGGCGTTTTAAAGACAACCGATACAGCGCATAATACGGCAGTAGATTTTACATTAAAGAAAACAGCCGCAAATTATTATGGCAGAGTAACCGCCAAGATTACATATAGCGGTAAAACAATAGAAGTGTCAAAACCGCTTGTACTTCTCGGCGATAAATCGCAGGGCGGTACAGTTATTTTGCCAAAGAGCGGTTACACTGCCGATTTTAACAAATACGAAAGTACTATGATGGGATATATTGCGGAAAGTAATGATATTGTTATCGGGAAATGGGATAAATCAGGCTCAGATGTCACATATATAATTTTAAAATCCGATAACAACGGAAAGTTTTTATCATTTACAAGAGCCGCAAGCGGGAATTCATCCTTTACACATCAGGAAATCGGCAATATTGAGGGAGAAACTGTATTTGAGCAGGATATTCGTTTCGGTATGAACGGCAGTATTGAATATGGCGCGGATACTGCAAAAGGCACAACTACCGCGTTTAATTCAACAGCGTTTAAGCTAAACTTTGCAAATTCAAAATTCACCTTTAACGGCAAGGAAATAGGCTCAGGTGAAAAAAATAAATGGTATCATATTGTTATAACCGCAGACCCGACCTCAAAGTTATGCAGTGCGAAAATATATGAAAACAACACGCTTGCAGCTCAATCGGAAACAGTTCCTTTTGACAGCAGCTTTACAGAGGGTAAATATCTGAGGTATACACTCAGTGATAGGACTGCTAATACGGCAATAGATGTCAACAATGTGATTGTACGCAGGGCTGAAATTGACGAAGATACATTTATTGTTACCGCTCCGCAGACGGTAAATATCCCAGAGAGCGGAACGCAGACGGCAGACCTAACGGTAACCGCAAAAACCGTTTTGGGCGATAATGCAATAGGAAAAGCCGAATGGATAATTGATGATGAATTTGTCGAAGGAGTAAGCCTTGTACGCACAGAAAATCAATCGGCACAGCTTAGTATAAGCGCGAACGCTTCATCAGGCGAGCTGCCGATAAGAGTTACAATAGGCGGAAAATCAAAAACCGTGAATGTCAAGCTAATCGGTACAAAAAATAATATAGCGTTTACAAATGCACCGACAGGCGTACAGCTTGGCGCAAATGCGCAGTACAGCGCAGTTTTGAGAAACGGTCAGGGCGATACGATAGAAGGCGGTATTACATATGAATTATACAATGCGGATAATACGGCGAAAGTAACTCCGTCGGGAATAAGCATAAATTCCTCAACGGGAGAGCTTACCGTTTCAGAAAGCGCAACGGCGCAGATTATAGGCGTGCGCGCGTCAAGCGGCGATATAAGCAAATTTGTAAGAGTAAATATATATGACCTTAAATTTGCATTCGGTACAGATATGGTTAAGGACGGCTATACGCCTGTAAACGCGTCAAGTACGTATAGCGAAAACCGCGGCTACGGCATAGAGGGCGCGGCAGTTATTGGCAGCGGAACGATGTCCAATCTGACCTTTAAAGTAAAGCTTGAAAAAGGCAAGGTTTATACTGTAAAGGCAAAATATAAGGGTAAAATCGTATGTGAAAAAATAAATTCATCGCTTACAGGCTTTGAACGTTCAAAATCAGCGCTTGAAACCGATACATACGATGTCGCAATTTTTGGCGATGATATTATGGATATAACAGTACCATCGGGAAGTGAAATAGCATCGGTAGAAATAACGCCTGTTACAAAAACCGCCGCGCAAAAGCCTGACTGGTGGACAATCGGCGATTCAACCGTACAGCAAAACGGCTCGTGGGGCTATACTATCGCTTCAAGCGAAACGACAGATCTTTCAAAATATCCCGAATTGGCGGCAGTAGTAAACGGCTTCCACAACAGCGGAAAAGCAGGCGAACAGCATAGAAACTTCTATTCAAACGGCAGACTGAACAGTATTTTAACAAAAATGAATGTGGGCGATGTTGTTTCCATAAGCGGTATGGGTACAAACGACTCGTCAAGCACACTCGAACAATTTAAGGCATATGACGAAGCGTATATGAACGCAATAATCGATATGGGCGGATATGTAATACTCGGCTCATATACTCCTACGGGAAATTACGGCGAAACAGCAGGCAAGGTTTACGACGCCGACACAATGACCTTTAAGGGTATGCGCCAAAACGCCTATGACAGGGCTATACGTGAGCTTTATGAGGAGAACAAAGATAATCCGAGAGTTTTAGGCTTTATAGACGTAGGCAAAATGGCGGACGAAAAAATGACCGCTGATGTGAAAGCGGTATATGACGCGGCAATATCCGGCGGCAAGACCGAAACGGAAGCGAGAGCGGCGGCAAACGCAAAGGCTGAGGAAATGATGGCTTGGTGGAAGGATTACAACCATTATTACACAACATTCTCTGATTATATTCTGCCCGATATTACAAAAGCGATTGCAGCAATGATAACGAAATAAGGTGAAAGACTATGATTAAAAATGCAAATTTATATCGCAAAACACCGATAATGGGCTGGGCATCGTGGAATTGTTTCAGGACAAATATTACGGAAGAGAACCTAAAAGAACAAATAGACGCTTTAAAAGCAACGGAGCTTGATAAATACGGATATACATATTTTAATATTGATGACGGATTTTTCGGAGGACGAAGTTTAGACGGTACGCTGAAATTCCACAAAAAGCGTTTTCCAAACGGAATAAAAGTGATTGCAGATTACGCGCACTCAAAAGGACTAAAAGCAGGTATTTATTCCGACGGCGGCGATAAAACCTGCGGACACTATTATGATAACGAGGGCGAAAGCGGAAATAATGTCGGTCTGTACGGATATGAGGAACAAGACCTCAATATGTACCTTGATGATTTCGGTTTTGATTTCATTAAGGTGGATTGGTGCGGCGGTCTGCGACTCGGACTTGACGAAAAGGAGCAATACACAAAAATCTCAAACATCATAGATGAGATAAGAAAACGTACAGGAAGAAGTATTGCTTTTAACATTTGCCGCTGGCATTTTCCGGGCGAATGGGCGGCGGAGATTGCTGATTCGTGGCGGACAGGCGCGGATATAACGCCTGATTTCAATTCGGTAATAAATCAGATTGACAACATTAAGCCGCTGAGAAAATTCTGTTCTCCCTCGCATACGAATGACCTTGATATGATGCAGCTTGGCAACGGTATGAGCATAGAGGAAGAAAAAACACATTTTGCTATGTGGTGTATGATGTCAACACCGCTTATGATAGGCTGTGACCTTACGAAAATATCGAAAAGCACTCTTGAAATATTAAAAAATGAGGAGCTTATCGCAATAAATCAGGATAAGGCTTGCAAACAGGCATATGTTATAAAAGAATTCAGAAAGGATACGCTTCTCGGAGAAATATGGGTAAAAGAGCTGTATGAAAGTAACGAAAAAGCAATAGCATTTTTAAACAGAAGCGAAAAGGCTCTTGATATGGATTTATTGTTAAAAGACGCGGGAATGTGCGGTGAAATTTTTCCCATACGCGATTTGTGCAAGCATTGCGATGTGAAGGTTACGGAGAATATAAATATCACTGTACCTCCACACGGTGTCGCTGTGTTCCGCGTAAAAAGTGAATATACTGTTTCCGTACCTGATGTAAATGCCGTATTGGAATATACAAAGCCGAAAGATATTGAGAAAATATCTCTTGATAAGGCAACCGAGCTTGTGCAAAGCGGCGCAATTCTTCTTGATGTAAGAAGTGCTGACGAATATACAAACGGTCATCTTGACGAAGCTGTAAACGCTCCGTACACAGAAATACACGTCGCTATATCAAGCCTTGCCCCTGATAAGGCTCAGAAAATAATAGTTTATTGCTCAACAGGAAAACGCAGCTCTCAGGCAAAATATACGCTTGATTATATGGGATATAAAAATGTATACTATCTCGTAGGGATTGAATTATGATTAAAACTGCAAACTGGATAACGTCGTCGTTTGACATTGACGACAGCGCGGCAGAATTTATACGAAAGTTTACTATTGATAAAAATGTAGTATCGGCAATACTTACGGTTACGGCTGTCGGAGTGTATGACGCATATTTAAACGGAAAGCGTATAGGTGATTTTATTCTTGCGCCCGGCTGTACTGCCTACAATAAGCGGTTGCAGTATCAGACCTACGATATTTCGGATATGTTATGTGAGAATAACGAAATTGTTATCACTGTCGGCAAGGGCTGGCACAGAAGCCGTATGAGTGAAAACAGACCTGAAATAAATACAAACCCCTGCGCTGTAATTGCTGAAATTGAGATTATATATGAGGACGGCACAAAAGAGGTTATCCAAACGGATGAAACATGGTACTTCCGTAAATCAAAAGTGGTTTTTAATGACATATGGGATGGCGAAACGTATGACGCGTCGCTTAATGATTTTGCAGAAATGACGGTTAACATCGTTGATTTAGATAAGGATATTCTTATACCGCAGGAGGGTGAGATAATATGTGAGCAGGAGATTTTGTATCCGAAAGAGCTTATAATAACTCCGAAAGGCGAAAAAGTAATTGACTTCGGACAGGAAATTACAGGGTATATTGCGTTTACCGTAAACGCAAAAAAAGGAGATAAGGTAGAGTTGTCGTGCGCAGAGGTACTTGACAGGGACGGTAATTTTTATAACGCGAATTACCGCAGCGCAAAATCTAAAATGATATACATTTGCTGCGAAGGCGAACAGAGCTATAAGCCGCGTTTTACATTTTACGGCTTCAGATATATTCGTCTTGACAGCTATGCGGGAGAAATTGACTTGACGAAAATCTGCGCGGTTGCTGTGTATTCCGATATGAAACGCAGCGGATATATCCGCACGTCAAACGAAAAACTTAACAAGCTGTTTTCAAACACTCTTTGGTCGCAGAGGGACAATTTTCTTGACATTCCAACCGACTGTCCGCAGCGTGACGAGCGTATGGGTTGGACGGGAGATGCTCAGGTGTTCGCAAAAACGGCTTGCTATAACTATAATGCAAAAAAATTCTTTGGCAAGTGGCTTGGTGATTTGCGCGCGGAACAGCGTGAAAATGGCTCTATACCCGACACTGTACCGAATTTCTGGAAAATAATGCGGTCCTCAACGGCTTGGGGCGATGCTATGACAATTATTCCGTGGCAGTTGTATCTTATGTACGGCGACAAAAAAGACCTTGAAGATAATTTTGACGCAATGAAAAAATGGGTTGATTTTATGACGAATGACAGCCTTGACAAATATTTATGGACTTGCGCTGATGATTCGGATAAAAAGTGGCGCAAGCACTACGGTGACTGGCTTGCTCTTGATGCGCCGTCGGGAAGTTATCGGGGAATTACTTCTGATAATTTTATCGCAAGCGCGTTTTACGCATATTCAACGGAAATACTTGTAAAAGCAGGTAAAGTAATCGGTAAGGATATGTCGGAGTATGAGGAGCTATACAGGAATATAGTATCAACATTTAAAAAGACATTTACAAAATACTCAACGCAGACGGAATGTGTACTTGCGCTGTATTTTAACTTGACGGATAAAAAAGAGGAAACTGCAAAACAGCTTAATGATATGATAGTATCAAACGGAAACAAGCTGCAAACGGGATTTGTCGGAACACCGTATCTCTTATATGCACTGAGTGAAAACGGCTATACCGATACTGCGTATAATCTGCTCTTACAGGAGGAATATCCGTCTTGGCTTTATGAGGTAAATCACGGGGCCACTACCATATGGGAGCATTGGGACGGTATTCGAGAGGACGGCACATTTTGGAGTGATGATATGAACTCGTATAATCATTATTCTTACGGTGCGGTTATTGATTGGATATATTCCGTTGCGGGCGGCATAAAGCCCGATAAGGCAGGCTTTGACGGCGTGATAATAGAGCCGTATCCGACAGACCGCATTGAATGGTTTAAAACAGAGTACAATTCACGGTATGGAAAAATCGTGTCCAAATGGACAAATACCGACAATGGCGTGAAATATGAAATCGAAACGCCTGTACCAGCGAAAATTATAATAAACGGCGAGGAACGCATTGTTTATGCTGGGAAATATGAGTTTATGTAGGGTTCCTATACCTAAAAAATACATAGCGTTCTCGAATAAAAACTATAAGAGGAAATTCTTTTAAAGCATAAGGCACAGCAGGCGAAATATAAAAAGCTGTTCGGAGATTGCTATACCGATACAGGATATGTATTTACAAAAGAGGACGGCAATACATATTATCCATCGTATCCTTCCCATATGCTTCAAAAAGCCATAAAGCGTAATAGCTTGCCGCATATACGATGGCACGACCTACGACATAGCACGGCGTCGATGTTACTGGAAAAAGGCTGGAGCATGAAAGATATAAGCGATTGGTTAGGACACGCAGATGTCGGAACAACCGCGAATATCTATGCTCACATAAGTATGGAACGAAAGCGAGCATTAGGAAATAGCTTAAATGGCGTATTGAACGGATAAGCAAATTTCTTTAGATGATTCTTTAGATGCAAAGGACACGAAGAAATTTTGACAAAACAAAAACCGCTCAAACGTAGTGTTTAAGCGGTTTAAGCTGGTACGCGATCAGGGGCTCGAACCCTGGACACCCTGATTAAGAGAATTATAAATGGTATCACATTTAATTTTATGTCTTATTATAATCGTAGTTTTTATGCCATTTTTTAGAGTTTTCTTTTTAGCTTAATTTATCTGAAATCATTGTTTTTTCAATTTATAGCTGTATGGATAGCTGTACGATTAAAATTTATTCATCAACAGAAAATCTTTTATATTAATATTTGGTATACCGTTTCTTCCGCGATTGATTTCGTCCATAGACACAACATATTTAGGATAATTGTCGTTAATCCTTTCGAGTACAGAAAACTCTCTTTCTACTGTTTCATCAGATGCAAGAAGATATGATACCTGTACATAAACCTTTTCATTGCCTTTGACTGCAACAAAGTCTATTTCGTTATTACTGCTTTTACCTACGGTTATTTTATAATCACGTCTTAATAGCTCCATATATACAATGTTTTCAAGAGTTTGGTTAATGTCTTGTAAGTTACTTCCATACAACGCTTCACGTACTCCATGATCTGAGATATAAATCTTTTCTTGGAACTGTAACAGCTTTTTGCCTACAACGTCCTCTCGTGACACTAAATGAAGCAAACAAGCATTTTTACAGTATTCAATATAGTTGTATATAGTTTCGGTGGAAACGGCTCTTAATTCATTTTTCAAGTATTTTGTAATACTGCTTGCTGAGAATGTATTGCCTATATTTGCAATAAAGAATTGAATAATACGTTTGAGCAGCTCAATATCCCGTATTTTATTCCTTGTAGCTATATCCTTTAGTATTATTGAATCGTATATATCATTGAGATATTGCATAGCACCTTGTTCGTCAATAGGAAACTGATATAGAAAAGGCATGCCACCTCTTGTCAGATATATTTGAAAGGCTGCGTTTTTATCTGTATCAGGCATCATTTCAAGTATTTCTTTGAAAGAAAACGGATATATGCTAAATTCTACATATCGTCCGGCAAGATAAGTCGCAAGCTCTCCCGAAAGCAACTTTGCATTTGAACCTGTAATATATATATCTACATCAAAATCAATCATGCAGTTGTTAATCATTGTTTCCCAACCATCAAGTTCTTGGATTTCATCAAGAAACAAATATAGTTTCTTATTTAATTTTTCAGAAAGAGCTTTTATATGTTCATATGTTGAGTCGGTTGACTTGATATAATCAACAGCGCGTGATTCAAAGTTGATAGATATAATTTGCTCTTTATTTATATTGTTTTGTATAAGTTCATTTTGTATAAGTTCAAGCATTACAGATTTACCGCAACGACGAATACCTGTTAAAACCTTGACGATTGGTTTGTCGATAAACGGTCTGATTTTTGCCATATATAATTCTCTTTTTATCATAAAATCACATCCATTTCGTTCTATATTATACACCGATTATATCAAAATTATATCAAAAAGTCAAGTGATTGCAAACATATAATTTCGATATATCGAAATCAAATGGTGTGAATTTGGAAGTGAAAATACTGTGAAAACACAAAAATATGTTCACATTAGCAATGTAGAAGAAATGGCTTGTTTATGCTGTTTCTTTGCATTTTCACATATTCACTTATTCACGTTGTGCGACGAACTCTTTTAATTGGGCAACATCAAGGGCAAAGGATGATTGACTCCCAATCCGATAATCCTTTCTATTCTTGTTGACAACCTGTAGTTGCTTTTCGATTAAAGAATTTCTTATTTATTGCAATAACTCTTCTGTGGACTCGGCCTCTATAAATATATTGCTGAAGTTATTATATGAGTTAATCTTGTCCCTATTATTTTTTATGAAGGGAATAACATCTGCTATATAATTGAAACAAATCAGTTCTTTCTGATTCTTTTTGTTAATATATATAAATGGTTTCCTAGTATTGTCATCTGTAAAAAGTTCGATATTATTTATATACAATTCGTATATTGCTTCGGTGAAAACAACAATAGGGTCAATGTTAGTGTTAGTATCACTTATATCAATTTGAGTATTTTCTGCACCATAGATTGTATTACACAAGTTTATAAATTTATTGTAATCTTCTTGTGCTATATAATATTCATTTCTTAAAAATTCGAAAAAGTCGTACAATGCTAATATTATAGGTGCGTATCTATCTGCAAGATATTTTTCAATAACGGCAGATTTATAAATTGACATAGACATTTTTTCTACATATTCTTCCATGAAATAGTCAACCAACTCAATCCAGGATGGTATGTATTTTTTATTGAAAGCATTTTTGAATTTAGATATGTACTTTTGTATATTTTTTGAATTGTTTTGTACGAAATGATAATTGCTACTATCAAGGTTGTCAAAGTTAATATTCAAAACTGTATCATCTATGATCCTCTTTTTAGAAATTATAATAATACTTTGCGTGAGTTTTTTAGCTTGTTTTAAAATAAGATTTAGTAAATTATGGTTGTTTTTTCTTATCGAAATTTCAGAACAATCTATGATTACGAAATTATCAAAAATATTTTTACAAGTATATGCGTACTGAAAATTTTCTATTTCTTCAAATTTATTTAATATGATATTTTGATCTGATAAATCTGTATATGTCAGAATGTTTTCTGGCGGTATTGTATTTTTATCAAATATAACAGAGTATAAAAATGAACAAACGGCTCTCACTTGAGTGACATTGATTTTCTTTGTGTCACATACGAGATTGATTATTGAGAAGTATTTATGAGATAAAAGGTATTGTCTTATAGTAATGTACATATAAATAATACCCAAATAAAGTAAGCATTTCTTTTTCTTCGATTATATTAAATAGAGAATGGATATTATCAATATCTGCTTTCCGTAATCTGAATTCCAATATGTTAATATTTTTTGAGATTTCTTTTGTGACATTTAACAAAGTAAGCATATCAACATTATGTTGAGTAAATTCTGAAAAGAATTCCTTTAACTTGTTTTTTGTAGATAGTTTATTTATAAAATCATTAGTTTTTGAACTATCAATCACTGTGTCTTCACTATATGTTAATAGCAATAGTATCTCAGAAGTATGTTGTTTAAAAATAAGTAATAAGTTCTTGTATATATTTTCCTCTCGTAGATAAGTCGAAGATATGTGTACAGGTAAATATCCTGATTTTATGCATACAGATATATCAATATTATATTTGCATACTTCATCAAGAATATCTTTCCATATTTTGCTGATTCTGACAAGCATCCATCTTTTGTCAGAATCAATTAACTTATGCGATATTTCTTTAATTTCACTCTCATATTTCTTCAAAAAATCTTTTTCCATAAGTAAACACCTCAAAAAATATATATTACATCTATATCATAATACAAATTTTTCTTAATGTAAAGCAATTTGAAAAAATACTTANATATTATATACTCCCTGTCTATCCCTGATTATACTATAGCATTATTATTAATAGCTAATAGGATTATACTAATATATTCTACATCTAATTGCAATCTAATCTATTATATTATAATGTTAAGTTTTATAAAATTTTATATCTTATTAACATAGTTATAA
>CAJTUY010000024.1:24484-30167 GCA_910579415.1 uncultured Clostridia bacterium
TAAGAGGTGAGCCAAATGATTGACACCATGATAATTTATAACTGTTTCTCTACTATGGCTGATTACTATAAAACTATGGGTAGAATAAGTAAATTTATGAAAGATAATCATCTTAATAATTTACATAGAGGAATTACTTACGGCGGAGCAGATTTTGGCTTTGAGGAAATACGTTTTTATGCAAGACAAGATGTGGGATTTTATGCAGTATATATTAAATTACGACCAAAGTTATTAATCTGCAAAAACAACTACATCAATACAATGTATCCAAGCGATATAGTATTTGTAGAAAAAGAATTTAAAACAAAAGCCAAACAGTTAGGGTTACTAAATGACGATATAATGTCTTATAAAGTAAAGCGAATAGATTATGCTGTTGATGTGATACTGCCTCATGAGCAAATCACTAAATATATTCAATTATTTAAGAAAAGTAATATTCCTGACAATCTGTTAAACGACAAGACTATGAGATATTTTGAAGCTGATAATAACTTCTACTTAATGGGAGAAAAATACAATGTAAATTTCTATAATCGTTATGATACATTGAGCATTAAACAAAAAAGCAAGAAAAAAGCATATTCCTACATTGAAAGAACCAAAGGCAAGTTCAGGTTTGAAATACAACTGACAGAGATTAATACAAACAAGTTAAAACGTCAAGGGCTTATAACAAAAAATTCAGTACAGGATTTTTTTAATCCTGATACAGCAGAACGAATTATTTTACGTTATTATGATAAAATAATCGGCAAAGGTGATTATGTTTCATACTTCAAAGCATTGAGTAAGTTAAATTCAGAAAATGCAAAAGACATATTAAGCAGAATAAGGGCATCAGGAAGTGTATACAATGCAAAAAAGCAATATATTTCAGAACATAGTGACAAACGTAAGGCAGAAAAACAATTTAGTAGTTTGCTGTCATATATTAGAGATAGAAATATAAATCCTGTCACTTTAGAATCAGGGGAAAATAAAATGTTAAATCCGCGCAATTTAATTTGCGAATATTTTGATAATAAAAATAAGATGTATCTTACAAGAAGATATAATTCAGAGGAGGAGAATTGAAATGAAAATCAAGAAATATGATAAATCTACATATACAGTATCAGAAATGGCAAATATTATGGGAATAGGTAAAAATAAAGCATATGAATTAGTTAAGGCAGAGGGGTTTCCTGCTATATATATCGGCTCTACAATAAGAATCCCCATTGAAGCATTTCATAAATGGCTTAATTCTGCAGACGGAGAATGTTATTAAATCAGTTTTATATTTGCTATGATTATATAATATAAAAATGGAGTAAATAAAAAATTACACAGCATATAACAGTATAATAATCATAGACAATATTAAATAAAACTGAAAGGAAGTGCTTAATATGAAAGCAGAACAATTATGCTATGATATGAAGGCATTACAAGAAGTAATGCCAATAGGTAAAAATAATTTATACAATATGGTTCATTCTGAGGGATTTCCTAAAATCGTTATAGGAAGAAGAATCCTTGTGCCGAAAAAAGCATTTGAAGAATGGCTGGAAACAGCAGCCTTGCAGAGTTTAGAAGCATAATCAAGGGAAAGATTGAGTGTGTATACATTCAATCTTTTTCTATACACAAAAATATAGGAGGCTATAACAATGGGAAAAAAGCGTGGAATGGGCGAAGGTTCAATAAGTAAACGAAAAAATGGTACTTGGCAGGCTGCCATTACGATAGGCAGGGATAAGAACGGAAAGCAAAAGCGTCAATATTTTTATGCTAAAACGCGTACAGAAGTAAGCAAGAAATTAACAAAAGCTATAAATGAACTCAACAGTGGAACATTTATTGATAAAAGTATCAGTCCGACAATGGCAATGTGGATTCATACGTGGTTATGGGAATATAAAAAGAATAGTATTAAATCTACCACGTTTGAGCAGTATGAAACAATCTTGCGCGTTCATGCAATACCCCAAATAGGCGATATAAGGGTATCTCAACTAAAACCTGAGCATTTGCAAAAGCTTTATAATGAGATGTATGATAAAAAGATTTCTGCACGTACCATACAAATATTGAATACGGTATTACATGGTGCATTAAAGCAGGCAGTTAAGAATAATCTTGCAGTTCGGAATGTAACAGAGGCAGTATCTTTGCCAAAATCAAAAGCTAAAGAGATGCGAGTGTTAACGCCTACAGAGCAGAAACAGTTTATGAAAATTCTGGAGGACGATAGAATAGGTAATATGTACTTGTTCGGATTATTTACAGGACTTCGGCGAGGTGAATTGCTTGCATTGAAGTGGTCTGACGTGAATTGGGAACAGCGTGTGTTAAAAGTAGAACGGGCTTTGAGCAGGGTTAAGGATTACAGTGATACACTAAATAAAACAAAGCTTGTAATTGAAGAACCAAAGACTTTAAAAAGCAAACGCATTATTCCTTTATTTGACTATCTTATAGAAATATTGCATAATCAGAAGAAACAGCAAGATATGGATAAAGAAAAATCTTATGGTGTATATGAAGATAATGACATAATATTTGCAACGGAATTGGGATTGATGATTGATCCAGGCAATTTTAACAGAAAGTTTTATAAACTGATAGATAAAGCAGAACTGTCTCATGCAAATCCGCATTGTTTGAGGCATACTTTTGCTACGCGAGGACTTGAAAACGGTATTGATTTAAAAACAATGCAGGAACTTTTAGGACATAGCAGTATATCGGTTACAGGTGATACATACACGCACGTTCTTATTGATAAAAAGAGAAATGAGATGGATAAGCTTAACAAGCTTGTAGAGGATATGAAAGAATAGATTTACAGAGATAGGCATACTCGCCTATCTCTGCGTTTGTCTATGTAAAAATAAAATTACAGGAGGAAAATAAAATGAAGGAAACAACAATATGCTCCGTATGCGGGGCGGAAATCACATTTGGAAAAACAGGAGAAGAGTTTCAGGGAGAATATTACTGTAATCACTGCCTTGCAGAAAAGACGGTTATATGTGAATGCTGTAATGAACGTGTTCTGCGAGATGATGCAGTCGAGGACAGGGTTTGTCGTGACTGCTATAACGACCACTATTATAGCTGTCATAACTGCGGCGCTTTAATATATGAAGATGACGTTCACTACATTGGTATCCCTATTGTGATAACTGTTACGGTGATTGTAATTATGAGTACATTGAGGACTATAACTATAAGCCCGACCCCATATTTTACGGTACAGGTCAGCCACACTATGGCATTGAACTTGAAATTGATAATGGCGGTGAGATTGATGAAAATGCGGGAAAGATTATGGATATTGTAAATTATCCCAAAGAGCATATTTACTGCAAGCATGACGGTTCTTTAAATGATGGGTTTGAAATAGTCTCGCATCCATGTACTCTTGACTATCATCTGAATGAATTGGGATGGGACAAGATACTTGAATCGGCTCGCAAACTTGGATATTACAGTCATACATCAGGTACATGCGGACTGCACATACATATCAACCGAGCGGCATTAGGCGAAAGCATAGATGAACAGGAAAACACTATCGGAAGGATAGTGTATTTTTTTGAAAAGTTTTGGGACAAGATTCTAAGGTTTTCACGCCGAACCGAATCACAGGCTAATCACTGGGCGTCACGTTACGGCGGTAATACAGAAAATCCGAAGGAAACACTTAAAAGCGTAAAATCATCAGGTCTTGGCAGATATACAGCTGTAAACCTTGAAAACACATTTACAGTGGAACTTAGAATATTCAGGGGTACACTGCGGTATAAAACCTTTGTAGCAACACTGCAATTTGTAGACAAGCTGTGCAATGATGCTATCAGGCTGTCAGACGAGGAATTTCAGACTATGACATGGAGTGATTTTGTAAATTCAATTAAGGATATGCCTGAATTAACAGAATATTTGAAAATACGAGGATTGGAGGAATAATTATGTGTGGGTTATACGGAGTTTTATCATACGGAAATGAAATTAAAGATATAGAGGAAATAACGGAAGCACTTGCGATTGAAAGTGCGGTACGCGGTACTGATGCGACAGGCTATGCTTATAACAAATCAAATCATATAGAAGTGTGCAAGCAATCAAAAAGCGCATATACAATGGAATTCAGCGTACCAAAAGGAGTAAACGCTGTTATGGGACATACACGACACGCAACACAAGGTACGTTAAAATATAACGGGAACAATCACCCATTTAAAGGTCGCTGCGGCAGGACAGAATTTGCGCTTGCACACAATGGTATTATATGCAATGACAAAAGATTGAGAAAGGATTTAAAATTGCCATCAACCAAAATCAGCACAGACAGTTATATAGCAGTACAGCTATTGGAACGTCAGAAACAGCTTGATTTTAACAGTATCAAATATATGGCTGAAAAGGTTGATGGAAGTTATTCATTTACAATACTTGATGATAAAAATAATCTGTACATAATCAAGGGTGACAGTCCTGTTTCAATATTCCACTTCCCCGAAAAGAAGATATATGTTTATGCTTCAACTTTATCTATCTTATGGAAAGCGCTTGTTGATACGGAATTGTTTGCCGATTTACAGCTTAACAAATATGAGGATATAGATATTACAGACGGTGAAATATTAAAAATTTATTCATCAGGACAGACACAAAGAGGAAAATTTGAATTTAACGAATACGCAAGCTATGGCTATGATTGGAGAATGTGTTATTGCGGAAGTTATGGCTATTCATCAAGAAATGAATATATAGACGATATAAAGTCCGTTGCCACATACTACGGATACGGAGAGGAGGATATTGACACTATGCTTCGTCAGGGGTTCACACCTTCAGAAATTGAGGAAATTCTATATGAAAACGATTGCATGGAAGTGTAACACCTGTAAATAAGTATTTAAAAACAATACTGTTTGCACTTGCTGAAATTTGCATAAGAACCGTTTTGGAATACTACGAGGACAGAAAATAAAGGCAATTCACTTTGCCTTTATTTTTTGTGTTATACTTTTATATTATAGCATATTTGACACATAAAGGAGATGATTATGATTCTTATAGGATATGCAAGAGTATCAACAGTAAATCAGAATGAGGATAGACAAATACAGGAATTGATAAAGTATGGTGTTCAAAAAAGGAATATTTATGTGGATAAACAGAGCGGTAAAGATTTTCAGCGTCCTGCGTATCTTAAGATGATAAAACGTCTGAAACAGGGCGATGTACTCATTATAAAGAGTATTGACCGTCTTGGCAGGGATTATCATGAACTTCAAGAGGAATGGCGCGTTATTACGCATAAAAAGCAAGCCGATATAGTTGTGCTTGATATGCCGCTGTTGGATACTACAAGAAATAAGGATTTGCTTGGGACATTCATTGCTGACTTGGTATTGCAGGTGTTTTCATTTGTGGCGGAAAATGAACGAATTAACATACGTCAGCGTCAGGCTGAGGGGATTGCTGCCGCGAAAAAGCGCGGTGTAAAATTCGGCAGACCGCCTATCCCTGTTCCGGAGAATTTTGAAGAGAATTATTTGTTGTGGAAAAATAAAAAACTCTCAGCAAGACAAGCTGCTGAGAAGTGCGGATTAACCATAGATACATTTTACAGAATAAGTAAAAACTTTGATTAGTTATTGCAAAAAGTATACTTTTTGCA
>CAJTUY010000024.1:30246-30644 GCA_910579415.1 uncultured Clostridia bacterium
GTGTAAATATTTTTTATAAAATTCATTTTTATAAGCATATCTAATGCTGTTGCAAAAAGTATAGGTTTTGACAAAATATTTTATGTACATTTTAATAGACAATATATGTCTATGTTGTTATGGTATAATTATCATATGAAAAATTATTGGAGGAATAAAAAATGGAAAATGTACAGAATGGTTTTGGTTTGACACAGCATCAATTAGAATTGTTACATAATATGCAGATTAAGAAAACAGAAGCTGATATTATGGCAGAAAAAAATTGTGAAAAGCGGGCTTTAAAGGAAAAATGGCTTAAATTATGGGTTAAATCTCTGAAAGATGGAATTGACAACAATAGTGGCAAAGATGCCTTTAACAAGTACTCAGCACTTATAACCTTAAATAATGCCATT
>CAJTUY010000025.1:0-228 GCA_910579415.1 uncultured Clostridia bacterium
CATACGTTTATTCAGATGAAGCTTATGGGAGTGGATTATTTTGAGTTTCCTGAGGCGTATTCCGAAATCAGCTTCGAGGATATACAGAACAGATTTAAAAACCATTTTGTTAAAGAGCATTCTGCATTGTCCGTAATAAAACCTGTTATATAGCGTTAATTATTTTAAGCGTACCATGTTTTTTGGCATGATACGCTTAAATTTTAGGAAAAAGTTTTTATCAAAATT
>CAJTUY010000025.1:238-1831 GCA_910579415.1 uncultured Clostridia bacterium
ATGCTATAATACAAGTAGGGGGCAAATCAGATTTTTTAGAAAGGCGGTAAGGAGAATGTATTGCGTCGGCGATAAGGTTGTGCATCCTCTGCACGGAGCAGGCATAATAGAGGAAATAAAAGAAATGGAAATTGTCGGCATTAAGCGTAAGTACTACGTTGTAAGGTTTGCAATAGGCAATATGGTTACAAATATACCTATTGAGAACAGCGATAGTATAGGTATTCGCTCAGTCATAGATAAGAATGAAGCAAAAAAAGTGCTTCAGTGTTTTCGTGATGCGAAGGTTGAAGATGATGCCAACTGGAATAAACGTCAGCGTGATAACCTTATCAAAATAAAATCGGGTGATATTTATCAGGTGCTTGCCGTTTTAAAAGAGCTGATGTACAGAGAAAAGTCTAAAGGACTTTCAACAAGCGAACGTAAAACACTATGCTCGGCAAGACAGATAGTGGTAAGTGAATTGCTTCTTTCCGAAGTCGCTGAAATGGGCGATATCGAAAGCATAATGAATGATACGGTAGAGGAATTGGTATAAACGGCGGCAGTACCTTTTTAGGTACTGCTTTTAATCTTTTTGTATACGGAGGAATTATGAAAATCACAGCTGTAATAGTTGCGGGCGGTAAAGGAACCCGAATGGGCGCGGAAAAGAATAAGGTATTTATTCCGATTCTGGGAAGAGAAATGCTTGACTATACAATCTCCGCATTTGAGGAAAATAAAAATATAAATGAAATAGTAATTGTAACGGCAAATAAGGATATAGAAGAGTGCAGGCATATAGCGGACAGATACAGTAAAGTATCATTTATAACCGAAGGCGGCGCAACACGGAGAATATCGGTAATGGCAGGTTTAAAAAAAGCTTCAGGAGATATAGTTCTTATTCATGACGGAGCGCGCGCGCTTGTGACGCAGAGGGAAATAGATGATGTAATTAAGGATTGCATAAAATACGGCGCTGCGGCTGTCGGCGTTCCGTGCAAGGATACGCTGAAAACTGCTGATAAGGATGGTTTCATACAGGGGACAGTTGACAGGGAAACTACATACTTGATACAGACTCCTCAGGCTTTTTATTATAACGAAATAATGAGGATGCATGAAAGAGCTGATGGGGATGATTTTGAGGCAACCGATGATTGTATGATAGCCGAGCGCTATGGTAAGCGTGTAAAAATTACTGCCGGCAGTTATGATAATATCAAACTTACAACACCTGAAGATATGGTGATTGCCGAACAAATTATAATAAGGAGAAAAAAATGCGAATAGGACAGGGATATGATGTTCACAGACTGACTGACGGTCGGGATTTAATAATTTGCGGTGTTAAAATACCGTATGAAAAAGGACTTTTGGGACATAGCGATGCTGATGTTGCGCTTCATGCGCTGTCAGACGCACTTTTAGGCGCGGCGGCTTTGGGGGATATAGGAAAGCATTTTCCCGACACAGATGAACGATATAAGGGGGCGGACAGCCGCATGCTCCTTCGTGAGGTCGTAAAAAAAATTGAAGATAAGGGTTTTGAGGTTGAAAATGCGGATGTTACAATTGTAGCTCAGAAGCCTAAATTGTCACCGT
>CAJTUY010000025.1:1841-30094 GCA_910579415.1 uncultured Clostridia bacterium
GAGGCAAAATATAGCGGAGGATTTGAAAATAGAAATTGACAGAGTAAATGTGAAAGCAACAACGACAGAGAAGCTTGGCTTTGAGGGACGAGGTGAAGGTATTTCCGCTATGGCAGTTGCGCTGCTCAGACAGGAGGCAAGAAAAAGTTGAATATATATGATTTTGATGAGACTATATATGACAGCGACAGCACAAAGGATTTTTATTTTTACTGTCTTAGGAAGTATACGAAAATGCTGTTCAGCGTGCCGCCTATGCTCTGGGCTTTCTTTTTATATATTCTCGGAGTAAAAACAAAGACTAGGTTTAAAGAAAAAATGTATGGATTTCTGAATTATATTCCTGATATTGACAGTGCATTGGAGGATTTCTGGGATAACAACGAATATAAGGTGAAGCAGTGGTATAAGCAGCGTCATAAGGACAGCGATATAATTATATCTGCCTCTCCCGAATTTCTCTTGAAACCTATATGTCAAAGACTTTGTATAAAAAACCTTATTGCATCCCGCGTCGATAAAAAGACAGGAGTATATACAGGCGAAAATTGCTGGGGCGATGAAAAGGTTCTGCGGCTCAGAGCAGAATTTCCCGATGCGGTATGTGAGGAGTTTTATTCTGATTCGCTTTCAGACTTACCGCTTGCAAATCTTGCAGGCACGGCAAAGATAATACGCGGAAATGAGCTTATTGAATGGGCAGAATATAAACCCGGCAGGCTGAAAATGTTTTTATCACGCGAATTTTTGTCTTTTCTGATTGTAGGAGGGATAAATACCGTAAGCAATATCATATTTTCAACTGTATATTCACTGTTTATACCAAATACAACAATAGCGTTTTTTCCGGGATATATAACGTCAAATGTAGTGTCATATTTGTTAAACAGCTATCTTACATTTAAAGAAAAACTCGGTTTTGTTAAATTTGTAAAGTTTTTTGTTTCATATATACCGAATTTTGTGATACAAACGGTAATAGTATATTTGTTTGACCGATTTGTACATGGGGCGCCTGTTCTTGCATATGCAATTGCGGCTGTAATCGGTGTGCCGGTCACATTTGTATTTATGAAAATATTTGCATTTAAAAAAGAAAAATCAGAATAAGAGAAAAGCAGGATATGCCTGCTTTTTAGTTTCCCAAATTATAAAAATCTTTAAAGAACGACGGATATGAGACACATGCGCAGTCGCTGTCATCGAGCGTGCTTTGACCGTCTGCGAGCTGTGCAAGAACCGTAAGGCTCATTGCCATTCTGTGGTCGCCGTAGGTTTTAAAATCAGCTCCGTGAATGGACTTGCCGCCGTTTATAATCATGCCATCATCCGTTTCCGTAATATCTATGCCGCATTTACTAAATTCATCAACCACTGCTCTTATGCGGTTAGTTTCCTTGACTTTTAATTCCTGAGCGTCCTTTATTACTGTTTCGCCGTTTGCAAATACAGCTGCAACGGCTATAATCGGAAGTTCATCAATAAGACGGGGGATAATATCTCCGCTTATAACGGTACTGTGTAACTGTGAAGAACGTACCGTTATATCAGCAACACTTTCTCCTGCGCTTGAACGTATATTTTCAATTTTTATGTTTGCGCCCATATCTTGCAGAACATCTATAATGCCTGTCCGGGTCGGATTTACGCCGACGTTTGTAACAGTAATTTCGGAATTGGGCAAAATCAAGCCGAGTACCATAAAGAAAGCTGCGGAGGAAATATCTCCGGGAACATCTGCTTTTACAGCGGACAGAGAAGCAGTTTTGTTTACTGTAATATTAAGTCCGTTTACACTTATATCCGCCCCCATTGCGCCAAGCATCAATTCGGTATGGTCACGTGATTTTTCTGCTTCACGGATGATTGTTTTACCTTCGGCATAAAGACCTGCCAGTATAACTGCGGTTTTTACCTGAGCGGAAGCGACAGGCATTTTGTAATCTATGCCGTGAAGCGGCGAACCCTTTATGTATAGCGGACAGTATTCATTTTCAATATGCGCTCCCATAAGGCTTAAAGGTTCGGTAACTCTTTTCATCGGACGTTTTTGTATTGAAGCATCGCCTGTTATAGAGCTGTCGAAATTTTGCCCTGCCAAAATACCGCATAAAAGACGCGTGGTAGTGCCGCTGTTGCCTGTATACAGCATTTTTTCAGGCGCTTTCAGACCGTTCAGACCGCTGCCTTTGACAGTGACATTTTCTCCGTTTACATTTATATTTATTCCCATGTTTCTGAAACAGTCAATGGTTGAAAGGCAGTCTGCGCCTTGTAAAAAACCGCTTATTTCAGTAATTCCGTCCGCAAGCGCGCCAAGCATAACCGCGCGGTGAGATATTGATTTATCTCCGGGTACTTTAACCACACCCGAAGCTTTTTTTATTTTTTTTATTAACATAATTAGTTTCCCGCCTTATTAAATCTATTCTAAAATATTATAACACAAATATAATGTAAAGACAAGTTTTAATGTAGGTGGAGATTAAGATGAAAAAACAAAGCTTTCTTACAGGCGCGGTAATACTGATGATAGCCAATGGAATATCCAAGATACTCGGCGCGGTTTTTAAAATACCGATTACATATATACTAAAAGAGGAGGGAATGGCGGTATTCAACATTTCCTTCGAGGTTTATATAATGTTTCTTGCGTTTATAATATCAGGACTCCCGTTTGCAATATCAAAGCTGGTGGCAGAGAGTAATTCTCAGGGACTTTATGCCCGTACTCATAAGATTGTAAGAATTTCTACAATACTTTTAATTGTTATAGGGATTTTAGGAAGTGCCGCGCTTTATTTGGGAGCGCCGTTTTTTGCGCTGGCAATGAAAGAGGAGAAGGCGATTTATGCAATACGAATGATATCACCCGCTATATTTTTTGTAGCGCTCGGTACGGGCTATAAAAGTTATTATCAGGGTGTGTCAAATATGATACCAACTGCTATTTCACAGGTTGCGGAGGCTGTTGTCAAGCTTTTGGCAGGATATTATCTTGCAGTGCTGTTTATACAGTATGGAGTTGAAAAAACAGCCGGCGGAGCTATCATGGGTGTAACGGCAGGTGAAATTGTTGCGACGGCGATACTGATGCTTATGTATGTACTAAGACGCAAAGAAAAGAATACAAATGAAGACAATATAGCATCAAGAGATATTTTGAAGGATTTACTTTCGATAGCATTACCGCTTCTGTGTGCTTCGGTAGTATCGAATGCAATAAATATAGCAGATACAACGCTTGTGCGTTCACGGCTTTTAGATGCAGGATTTGCGCCGGAGGAAGCGCGTTTTCTGTACGGTGCATACACAGGCTATGCGCTTACGGTATTTCATTTGCCTGTCGGAATACTGGGTACACTCGGAGTAAGTATTCTTCCGGTAATAGCAGGAGCGATAGCGGTAAATAATGAAAGCAAGGCGCAGCGCGCTACCGATATAGGAATACGTCTTGCTGTAATACTGTCCTTGCCGTGCGGTGTTATTATGTATACAATGAGCAGCGATATACTTACGGTGCTGTTTAATAATGATACATCGGCGCATATGCTTTCAGTAGTGGCACCGTGTGTAGTGTTGATGTGCGTAACGCAGATTACATCGTCAATTTTACAGTCGGCAGGAAAAATAATGCTTCCGTTTTTCTATGCTCTTATAGGCAGCGCGGTAAAGCTGTCTCTGGAATGGTATCTTATAGGACAGCATGAGATAAACATATATGGTTCTGCAATTGCCTCCATTGCAGCATATGCCGTTATGGTGATATTGAATCTTGCTGCGGTAAGGAAATATTTACGTTTAAAACAGAAATTTATGGAAATAATTATAAAGTCTGCAATTGCGGCAGGAGTTATGCTCTGTGCAATAAGGCTTCTGTATATGCCCTTAAGCGCATATATCGGAAGCGGATTTGTGCTGTTGGCTCTTATGTGTCTTATAGGAGTGGGAGCGTATGGAGCAGTGCTTCTTATAACAGAAGCTGTAAGTGTAGGTGAAATCAGAAAAATACTTAAAGGATAGACTTGTAAAATAAGGTAAGGGGTGGTATACTTATATTAAATTTATAAGGAAGGAATGGGGATGCTTATGAAAAATTACACAATAAACGATTTGCTTGAAATAATGGAAACACTAAGAGGTGAAAACGGTTGCCCGTGGGATAGGGCGCAGACGCATCAGAGTATTAAGAAAAGCATGATAGAGGAATGCTATGAAGCTATTGACGCGCTTGACTCGGAAGATGACCGTGCATTTGCAAATGAGCTTGGTGATGTGCTGCTGCAGGTGGTTTTCCATGCTCAGCTTGCAAAGGAAAGGAACGCATTTGATTTTGATGATGTTGTAAATGAAATATGCACAAAGCTTATAACTCGTCATACTCATGTCTTCGGCAAGGATAAAGCTGTATCCGCTGAGGAAGCTCTCGGACAGTGGGAAAAGAACAAGAAAAAGGAAAAAAATCTTGATAGCTATACGGATATGCTTTCAGATGTACCGCATTATCTGCCGGCGCTTATGCGCAGCGAGAAAATACAGAAAAAGGCAGGAAGTGTAGGCTTTGACTGGGATAATATTAACGGAGTTTATGAAAAGCTTTCAGAGGAAACAGAGGAGCTTAAAGCAGCAGTAAATGGAAGTAATGCGGATGCGATTGAGGAGGAGTACGGTGATTTGCTGTTTACAATGGTAAATTTGGGTCGGCATCTGAAGCTTACACCGGAAATTGCGCTTACAAAGGCGTCAGATAAATTTATAAAACGCTTTGCAAAAATGGAAAAGCAGGCAGTGTCGGACAAGCGTGATTTATCGGATTTAACCGCTGAGGAATTTAATATACTGTGGGAAAAATCAAAAAAAGCATAAATAAGCCGTTTTTTTAGGAAAATTTGACCTAAAATGGCATAAAACTATTGACATATCGGAAAAAATGTAATAGAATTACTTGCGAACAGGTATTTTTGTAAAATAGTCTGTTAAGACGAAATATTTTTTTGAATGATTAGGAGGAAAAAATCATGAACAAAACAGAATTAGTAGCAGCAGTTGCTCAGAAGGCTGAGCTATCAAAGAAAGACGCAGAAAAGGCAGTAGCAGCAGTAACAGCAGCAGTAACAGACGCTCTTTGCGCAGGCGACAAGGTACAGCTTGTAGGTTTCGGTACATTTGAAGTAAGAAACAGAGATGCAAGAACAGGTAAGAACCCACGCACAGGCGAGGCTATTAAGATTCCTGCATCAAAGGTTCCTGCATTTAAGGCTGGTAAGGCTCTTAAGGACGTTGTAAATAAGTAATTTACAAAAGAAACTGACGCTGTATATATATGTATGCAGCGTCTTTTTTTCACATTTGGAGGACAGTATGAGAATAGATAAGTATTTAAAGGTTACGCGTCTTATAAAAAGACGTTCGGTTGCAAACGAGGCATGCGATCAGGGAAGAATAACGGTTAACGGACGTATTGTAAAAGCCTCGTACGATGTTAAGGAAAACGACATAATAGAGATAAAGATGGGTGAGAAGATAATTAAAGTTCAGGTTGCGGCAATTGCCGAGCATGTATTGAAAAATGATGCTTCAAGCCTGTATACAAGACTTTAGTAATAAAATACCGTAACTGCGCATAGACATAAAACGAATAATGAAATAAGGGGGCGCAGTCGGTATGGATAAGGTTGTAAGCCGCGAACATTCACTGACTATGATGAACAGGGCAAATATGTCGCTGTCAGGTGTTACGGAGGTATCGGAGTTTTCTCAGAATAAAGTAATATTGAAAACTACAATGGGGGATTTGTGTATAAAAGGAAAGAGGCTTAGCGTAAATCAGCTTAATACAGAAAGCGGTACGCTTGATGTGAGGGGCGAAATACAGGCAATACAATACACCACAGCCGCAAAGGACGGATTTCTGACGGGACTGTTCAAGTAAATGACAAAAGAGGTTATATTCTTTTTTGCAATGACTGCCTGCGGAGCGTTTATATCATTTTTACTTGATATTTTCCGCGCTTTCAGGATTACGGTTAAGCCATGTACTGCCGCAGTGGCGCTGAGCGATATTCTTTTTTGCGCAGCCTCGATGTTTATAACAATGGCGTGCGTGTGGAATTTAAACAGCGGGATATTCAGATTTTATGAAATCGCAGGAATGATTTTAGGCGGCACATTGTATTTTTCAACGATAAGTAAATGGATTTTACGCCTTTTTATATTCATATTTGAAAATATTTTGAAAATAGGCAAAATTATTTTAAAAATACTCTTGACACCGTTATCATTTTTGTATAAAATTTTAATAGCACCTATAAGGAAAAAAATACGAAAGGAAAGCGGTTCGGGTGATGAACGAATACAAGGACAGAATAACTGATTTTTTGTCGGTACATAAAAAAGGCATAAAGCTGGCTGTGTTTTTAGTGCTGGTGTTTGCAATGGTTTTTAAAGGCGCAATGCAGATACCGCAGATATTGGCAGGCAAGGCTGAAATAGCGTGTCTTCAGACTCAGATTGAGTATGAAAAACAAAGACAGCAGGAAATAAACGAGCTGAAAGGCAAGGTCAATACCGATGAGTACATAGAGAAAATAGCGACCGAAAAGCTTGGCTTGGTAAAAAGCAATGCAAAAATTTTTGTCGATGTATCGGGTGAACAGCAATAAACAGTAAGAGAGGAAAAACAATTTAGTTATGATTTCAGTGGGCAGTGTAGTAGAGGGTAAAATTGTAAGTGTAATGCCGTTCGGCGCATTTGTGGATATAGGAGATAATCAGTCTGGTTTAGTTCATATATCTGAGATATCAACAAGATATATAAAGGATATCAATGATTGTGTGAAAAAGGGCGATACGGTAAAAGTAAAGGTAATTAAGATAGATGAGGCAGGGAAAATCAGCCTTTCAATACGTCAGGCTGCGGAAAGACGTGAACCGAGACCAAAAACGGAAAGGGAAAATAAAGGACCTGTACGTCCTGCCGATATAGATTGGAGCTTGTCAAGCGGTGACGGGCTTTCGTTTGAGGATAAGCTGTCAAAGTTTAAACAGGACAGCGATGAAAAAATGCAGACGCTTCGCCGTAATAATGATTCAAAGCGTTCAGGCGGTTACAGCAGAAAAGGTAATCATTCATTTTAAATAATATTATAGGGCGGAGAACACTTGTTTTCCGTCTTTATTTTATAGGAGAAAGTATGACATTATTGAAGGACAGCAAAAGAATATTTCCGATTGCAGGCGCAATGTTGGTATTTGTGCTTTCTTTTGCTGTACTTTATTTGGGTGATAATATAGGTCTTTCGGATAACGGTGATTTCAGACGCGTACTTTTGGCAAATAATATTGAGTATGCTGACGATACAGACTATTATTATCTTTTTAAGCAGGACTATACAATGAAAGTAGAGGGTGATACTTTTTTTGAAAAAGCATCAAATCTTACAAAGTGCAACAGTGAGGAGGATATTTATTCATCGCCTCAGTTTATTATAATAAAAGCGTCTAAACTTTTGAATTTTGCAATAAATACTTTATTGGTTAAGGATGAAACCGACTATAATATAGCATATCTTGCATTTATATATATACTGCTGCTTTCTGTGGCGGCGTGGGGAATATTTACGTTTTTTGCCGATGAAAAAAAGAAGCTTCAGATAACGGTGCTTGTACTGTTTCTTTTTATGTTCTGCGATGCCGGATATATTTTGTACTTTAATTCATTCTACGGTGAACCGCTGCAATATGTATCGCTTATGTCACTGATTGCGCTGGGACTGCTTATATATAAGCGTCCGACAATCCCAAAGGTTGCGCTGTTTTTTGTATCGCTGTATTTTTTTGCAGGCTCAAAGCTTGCAAATGTACCTTATTCGGTAATAATATCATTGCTGGCGCTGTCCTTTGCTTTTCTGAGGAAGGACAGGCGTTACAGGATAGGAGTTGCGCTGTCGGTTCTGGTGGCGGTAATATGTACCGTCAATCTTTACAGAAGTATTCCTGACTGGATGCATAATGATACAACATATCAGTCCGTATTTTTCGGGGCTGTAAAGGAAACAAAAACACCTGAAAAGGACTTTAAACAGCTTGGCATAGATGAAAAATATATGCCGCTAGTAAATACACATGCGTATATGGACGAGGGTGAATACCCGATTGATATTACAACAGATGAATTTAAACATGATTTTTATGATAAGGTATCGAAGGCAAGAGTAGCGTTCTTTTATCTCAGACATCCGATACGCTTTGCGCAGAAAGTCGGTTTTTCGATTGAGAATGCGTCATGCTTAAGACCTCTTAACTGCGGTAATCACGAGATAATATCAATGTATTATTCAAACCGTTACAGTATGTGGTCAAATCTCAGGGTTGCGATGAAAATACTTTATAATCCGTATATAGTGCCTATAATTGCGCTTATAATGACCGCATATGCAGTGCTTATTCATATTTATCTGGTTAAAAGCAGACATCAGACAAATGAAAAACGCCTGTATCTTATAACAGCGCTTTATGTGCTTATGGCAGGACTTTGGATAAATATGTGCCTGCCGGTTATAGGCAATGGTGAAGCGGATATAATGAAACATATGTTCCTGTTTGCAAATTGTATGGATATACTGTTTGCATCCGTAATAATAGGAATAGTAAATATGCAGAAGCGGAACAGAATAGTAACAATAGCGGCAATAGCGGTTACGACGCTTATGCTTCAAATTGAACCACCTAAAAGTACCGTTGAGTTCGGAACATATCAGGGGAAACCAATTAAGTGGGAAATTATGAAACGGTATGACGATGGAACGGCAGAGGTTATTACCAAAAAAAATATTGCCGAACGTCCGTTTGATTACAGGAATAACATGTGGGAAACAAGTAATCTGCGTCAATGGCTGAACAGCGAATTTATAAGTGAATTCAGCATGGATGACCTTGCTAAAATACAGCCGCAGAGGAATGAGGTAATGCTCACATATAACGACAGGGGACTTGCAGTAAGCGGCGACCATACTCATTACTGGAGTGCAACGGTAGGTGAGGTTAACGACCTCAGCGAAAGCGCATACAAATACTATGTTGATGATATTGTTTATATTCCTACGCTTGAAATGCTTGAGAATATTGATGTGAAGGGTTCGTACTGGGTGCTTTGTCCGTACGGCTATAATGACAGAATGCAAAGATATATGAAAAACGACGGTTTTGTACTTCATACAAACGTTGATAATGTACAGGGGGTACGTGCCGCTGCGCGTATAAAATTAGGAGATTAAGCATGGAAACACTTATACTGACTAACGATGAAAACGGAATAAATAAAGCAGGTGAAATCATACGCAATGGCGGACTTGTGGCATTTCCTACCGAAACTGTTTACGGACTTGGAGCTAATTCGCTTTCTTCCGACGCGGCGTCAAAAATATATGCCGCAAAGGGAAGACCGTCGGATAATCCTCTTATTGTTCATGTATGCTGTAAGGAGGATATTTATAAAATAGCGGCGGATATTCCTAAAGCTGCTGAAACTGTGATTGATATGTTTATGCCTGCGCCGCTTACGGTAATATTAAAGAAAAAGGATATTATACCAGATACCGTTACGGCAGGGCTTGAAAGCGTTGCAGTGCGTTTTCCTGCCGACGAAACGGCACAGAAGCTTATAAGGGCGGCAGGGGTGCCTGTTGCGGCTCCGAGTGCTAATTTATCAGGTAAACCAAGTCCTACAAAATCAAAGCATGTTATAGCTGATATGAACGGCAGAATTGATGCGATAATTGACGGCGGTGACTGCGAGGTCGGAGTGGAATCTACCATAATTGATTTTACAGGCGATGTACCCGTAATTCTCAGACCGGGAGGCGTTACAAAAGAAGATTTGGAAAAACAGGGAATAGAAGTGCATATTGATAAAAGTATTTTAAATTCGCTGTCAAAGTCAGAAAAGCCAAAATGTCCGGGCATGAAATATAAACATTATGCGCCTGATGCTGATGTAACAGTGGTTGAGGGCGAAAAAACAGCAGTAAGAAAAAAAATTAAAGAACTTATAGGAAATACTGATAAAATTACAGGTGTGCTTACAATGAACGGCGCAGATTATGATAATGCCGTCATACTTTCGGCAGGCGGTACAAATAAAGAATATGCAAAAAATCTGTTTTCGGCTCTGCGCGAATTTGATGAGCTTGGCGTTGAGATTGTTTTTGCAGAGTTTTGTTCGGATGATGGTTATGGACTTGCGGTAAAAAACAGACTTTATAAAGCGGCTGGAGGTAAAGTTATACATGTATAACATACAGAAGAAGTATATTGCAGTAATTATGGAATTTATGAGGTTAATGATATGAGAAAAAGAGAGAAATTTGGTTCAAGACTGGGATTTATATTGGTATCTGCGGGGTGCGCCGTAGGATTGGGGAATGTGTGGAAATTTCCGTATATGTGCGGACGATACGGCGGAGCGGCATTTATACTGATATATCTTGTTTTTCTTGTAATACTAGGATTTCCGATTATAATCTGTGAATTTTCTGTGGGACGGGGAAGCCAGAAGAGCTGCGCGGCTTCCTTTAAAGAGCTTGAGGTTAAAGGTGCTAAATGGCATAATTACAGTTATTTCTGCATTGCCGGAAATTACCTGCTTATGATGTTTTATACTATGGTTTCAGGCTGGATGATGTATTATTGCTATCGGTGCGCAGCAGGAGAGTTTACAAATACAATATTGACAGCAGCTGAAGTGCAGAGCAAGTTTAATGCGATGACAACTTCGCCCGGTACATTGATTTTATGGACGGTAATATCAATTCTTCTCGCGTTTGGAATTTGTTCGAGAGGACTAAAAAAGGGAGTAGAGAAGATTACGAAGGTAATGATGATATGTCTGTTGGTGCTTATTGCTGTGCTGGCTGTTCATTCAGTCATACTTCCGAACGCAATGGAAGGAGTTAAATTTTATTTAATTCCTGATTTTAATTCGATAGCCGATAACGGTATAGGAAATGTTGTCTTTGGCGCGATGTCGCAGGCATTTTTCACCTTAAGCATAGGAATTGGTTCAATGGCTATTTTCGGAAGCTATCTTGGAAAAGACCGTTCTCTCGCAGGAGAGGCTTTGAGTATCGGGATACTTGACACATTTGTTGCTCTTATGGCGGGACTTATTATAATTCCCGCATGCTTTTCGTTTGGAATTGAGCCTGATGCAGGACCATCGCTGATATTTATTACATTGCCAAATATCTTTAATCAGATGGCAGGCGGTCGCATATGGGGAACCATGTTCTTTCTGTTCCTGTCTTTTGCCGCATTGTCGACGGTAATTGCCGTATTTGAGAACATAATATCATTTGCAATTGATTTGTGGGGATGGAGCAGGAAAAAGTCTGTTTTAGTAAATATCATAGCTATTATAATTTTATCTATGCCATGTATTTTTGGATTTAACATTTTATCACAGCTTCAGCCGTTGGGTACAGGAAGTAATATTATGGATTTGGAGGATTTCCTTGTATCCAACAATCTTCTGCCGATAGGTTCTCTTGTATATCTTCTGTTTTGTACAACCAAAAACGGATGGGGCTGGGATAATTTTATTGAAGAAGCTAACAGCGGAAAGGGACTTAAGCTTTCACACAAGGTAAGATGGTATATGACATATATTTTGCCGTTTATAGTGGTTGCAATTTATCTTAAAGGGTATTATGATATGTTCAGCCCTAAAGGTACGGTATATATGGTGTCTTGGTTTGGGGCCGCCGTAATATTTCTTGGGATTATATTCAGACTGGCATTTGTCAGAAGTAAAAACTAAAAAATGGCAGAATGTTAAAAATAAAGGGTTAAAGGAGCTTAAGAGGTACTATGAATATACTGTTTGTTTGCACCGGAAATACCTGTCGCAGTGCAATGGCGGCGGCAATTATGAATAAAATAGCGGTGGAAAATGATTTGGATATTAGAATTGAATCGGCAGGAATTTTTGCTGAAATAGGACAGAGCGCAAGTGAAAATGCAGTAAAAGCACTTGAAAAATACGGAATTGATTTGAGCGGACATCTTACAAAGCCTGTTACGGACGAGCTGATTGAAAAAAGCGATATAATACTTACAATGACTGAGGGACACAAAATGCTTCTGAGGTCAATGGCAAAGGATAAGGTGTATACGTTGCTTGAATTCAGCGGAAGCGAGGGCGATATATCAGACCCTTACGGAGGAGATTCAGAGGAGTACGAGGAATGTGCAAAAGAGATTTATGATGCGCTGGTAGATGTAGCTGAAAAAATAGCTGATATGTAAATATGGAAAATATATTGATTACACGAATGACTGAAAAGGATATAACGGAAATAGCTGAACTTGATAAAAAATGTTTTACTGTTTCATGGTCTGAAAAATCCTTTAGGGATGAACTTCAGAATAAACTTGCGGTGTATTTTACGGCTAAAAAAGACGGTAAATGTGTAGGGTATGCAGGCTTTTGGAATGTTTCCGGCGAAGGCGGCATTACTAATATTGCCGTACTTCCCGAATGCAGGCGCAGAGGTATAGGTACTGCGCTCTTGAGTGAGCTTATCAGAGAAGCGGATATTTTGAAGCTTGATATTCTGACACTGGAAGTCAGGAAAAGCAATATCGAAGCACAGGGCTTGTATAAAAGCTTCGGTTTTGATATAATAGGTGAGAGAAAGAGATATTACAGGGATAATGGGGAGGATGCGTGGATAATGACTAAGACGCTTGCTCCCGGTGAGGAGTGATACGGTGCTTATACTTGGAATAGAAAGCTCGTGCGATGAAACGGCGGCAGCGGTAGTAAAGGACGGCAGGACGGTGCTGTCAAATGTGATAAATACGCAGATTGAGCTTCATAAGAAGTTTGGCGGTGTTGTGCCTGAAGTGGCATCAAGACGTCATATTGAAACGATTGACGCGGTGATAGACGAGGCATTGGAGGAGGCGGGAGTTACCTTCGCTGATATTGATGCGATTGCCGTTACATACGGTCCGGGATTGGTAGGCGCTTTGCTTGTGGGTGTATCGGCGGCAAAAGCGCTTGCTTTTACACTTAATAAGCCTCTTGTGGCAGTTCATCATATAAAAGGTCATATAATGGCTAATTTCGTTGAACACAAGGATTTGGAACCGCCGTTTGTGTGTCTGGTGGCTTCAGGCGGACATAGTCATATTGTGTCTGTTGAGGACTATACGCATCTTGAAATAATGGGCAGAACGCGTGACGATGCGGCAGGCGAGGCTTTTGATAAAATAGCGAGAGTGCTTGGACTGGGTTATCCGGGAGGACCGCTTATAGATAAGCTTGCAAAAGAAGGTAATCCTGATGCGGTTCAGTTTCCGCGTGTCAGAATGGACAAGGATTCGCTTGATTTTTCCTTCAGCGGTGTTAAGACGGCAGTTATCAATTATCTGCATAAGCTTGAACAAAACGGAGAGCAATACAATAAGGCAGATATTGCAGCCAGCTTTCAGAATGCTGTTACAGATGTTTTGTGTGAACATACGATAGAAGCGGCTGTGCTTAAAAACAGCAAAATAATCGCGCTTGCAGGCGGCGTTGCATCAAACAGCGCACTTAGAGAAAAAATGACTTCCGAGGCAGGAAAAAAGGGGATAACCGTTGTATATCCCAAACCTGTGTTTTGTACAGACAATGCAGTAATGATAGCCTGTGCAGGATATTATGAATATCTTGATAATAATTTTGCGGATATGACGCTGAACGCAGTGCCATCGCTTCAATTATAGCAGGGACACTAAAAAGAGGGACATTAAAAATGGATAGATTATTTGTGAATTTAGGAAAAAACTCATATGATATATTATTTGCGGACAGCTTTTCGTGGCTTTCGGACGCGCTTAAAGAAATTAACGCGCCTAAAAAACTGCTTGTGGTAACTGACAGCAATGTAAAAAAGCTGTATGCTGATGAGGTTAACAGCATATTACAGGAAAACGGCTATGACAGCACGGTTTGCGTATTTGATGCAGGCGAAGAAAACAAGAAAATGGATACTGTTTTGGGTATATGCAAAAGCTGTCTGGAGCATAAAATGGACAGAAAAAGTATGATTATTGCGCTAGGCGGCGGAGTTGTCGGAGATATGGCGGGATTTGCAGCCGCGATGTTCATGCGCGGAATTGATTTTATTCAGATACCTACAACGCTTCTTTCACAGTCTGACAGTTCAGTAGGCGGGAAAACGGGCATAGATTTTATGGAAAATAAAAATATTCTTGGTGCATTTCATCAGCCGAAATTGGTATATATCAATGTAGGGACACTAAAAACGCTTCCGAAGGAACAGTTTATTTCGGGTATGGGCGAGGTTATAAAGCATGGAATAATACGTGACAGTGAGTTTTTTGATTATCTTGAACAAAACAGCAGTAACATAAAGAAGCTTGACGATAAAACTCTTATCAATATGGATAAAATAAATTGTTCTATAAAAGCAGAGGTTGTGGAGCAGGATGAAAAGGAAAACGGACTGCGAGCAATACTGAATTTCGGTCATACGATAGGACATGCGGTAGAATCTGCATATAACTTTGAAATGACGCATGGAGAATGTGTGGGACTTGGAATGATAGGAGCATCGTATATTGCTCAGAAAAGAGACATGATTGACATCGCCGATTTACAGCGTATTGAAAGAATACTGACGGAATACGGATTTAAAACGAGGGTGAAGCTTCCGGATAAAGAGAAAATTTCAGAATTTATGCAGAATGATAAGAAGAAAACAATGGGCAGACTGAAATTTGTTTTGCCTTCTGCAATCGGTGAGGTTGTGCAGACTACCAATGTCGGGCAGACTGAAATTTTCGATGCGCTTGAATATATATCTGAACAGGAGAAAAGCATATGATTTGGATGATTATTACAGCTTTGATTTTAGCCGCTGACCAAATTGTTAAATATCTGGTATCCGCATGCCTTAATGTGGGAGAAACCGCTTTTTCAGTGCTTAATATATTTGATATAACATATGTTCAGAACAGGGGAGCGGCATTTTCGGTAATGACAGGAAAAATTGCGCTTCTCAGTATTATTTCAGTAGTTTTCTGTGCGTTAATAATAGTGTTCTGGATAAAGAAAAGACCGTCAAATCCAATTCTTTGCCTTTCGCTTTCAATGCTTTTTGCAGGTGCGGCAGGTAACGGCATAGACAGGATATTTCATGGTTTTGTAATTGATTATATCAATCTTGCATTTATGAATTTTCCTGTGTTTAATATCGCGGATATAGGCATTACGGTTGGAGCGGCTTTGTTTGTGCTATATACAATATTTTTTGAAAAAGAGGCTAAAAATGGAAATGATAATAATTGAGGTTGAGCCTGAAAACGAAGGTGAACGTCTTGATAAATTTATAGCGGATAACAGTGACATTTCCCGAAGCTATGCTGCAAAATTATGCGATGAAGGGCTTGTTACGATTAACAATAAACCGTTAAAGAAAAAAGACAGGGTATCAGGCGGAAGCGAAATTGTGATACAGGTTCCGGAACCGTCAGAATTATCGGTTGAAGGCGAAAATATACCGCTTGATATTGTGTATGAGGACAGTGATATAATAGTAGTAAACAAGCCGCAGGGAATGTGTGTTCATCCCGCGCCGGGAAATGAAAGCGGTACGCTTGTAAATGCGCTTATATTTCATTGCGGAAATGAGTTGTCGGCTATAAACGGAGTTATACGTCCGGGAATTGTTCATAGAATTGATAAGGATACATCGGGTCTTTTGGTAGCAGCGAAAAATAATGATGCACATTTAAAACTGTCAGGACAGTTGAAGGAGCGCAAGGCTTTAAGAAAGTATGTAGCTCTTGTCAACGGAAATATAAAGGAGGACAGTGGTACAATAAATAAGCCTGTTGCAAGAAGTTCTGCCGACAGAAAGAAAATGGCAGTGTCCGTATCCGGACGTGAGGCTGTGACGCATTTTAATGTGTTGGAACGCTTCGGACAGTATACGCTTGCGGAGTGCATACTGGAAACGGGCAGAACGCATCAGATACGTGTTCATATGGCTTCGATAGGTCATAGTATTGTCGGTGACCCTGTTTACGGGATAAAAAAGGAGAAATTTAAATTATCGGGACAGCTTCTCCATGCTAAGACAATTGGTTTTACACACCCGAGAACAGGGGAAATGATGGAGTTTACGAGTGAAATTCCGGCTTATTTTGAAAATGTGTTAAAAAAACTGAGGAAATTATAAAATTTTAATTAAATTTATACGCTTTTACTTGAATTTTTGCATGGAAAAGCGTATTATAGTATGTAGATTGAATTAGGGAGTGAAGTACATAATGAAAGAATTGTGTGTTATATTTGGGGGACAATCGCCGGAACACGAAATTTCAAGAAAGTCAGTAACATCAATTTTAAATAATCTTAATAAGGAAAAATATAATATTACAACGATAGGTATAACAAAAAACGGTGAATGGTATCTTTACGGCGGTGACTATTCAAAAATTGAAAATGGTGACTGGGAAAAAGATAGAACAAATAAAAAAGCATTTCTTTCGCCTGACGCTTCTGACAAAGCCATAATTGTTTTTGACGGAGATACATATTCAAAAATTCGAACAGATGTGATTTTTCCCGTATTGCATGGTGAACATGGTGAGGACGGAACAATTCAGGGTTTATTTGAAATGTCTAATGTTCCTTACGTTGGCATGGGAGTAATGGCATCTGCAAATGCAATGGATAAAACATCATCAAAGATAGTTTTTGGAAGCGCCGGTATTCCACAGGCTGACTGGGTGGTTGTTTTAAGTACAGATGATGTTGAAATCAAAATGAATGAAATAGAAAAGAAGCTCGGTTATCCGTGCTTTGTCAAGCCTGCGCGTACAGGCTCGTCTGTCGGTGTAGGCAAGGCTCATAATCGTGTTGAATTGGAATCTGCGCTTATGAATGCTGCGAAGTTTGACAGAAAAATACTTGTTGAGGAGCATATAGACGGACATGAGGTTGAGTGCGCCGTTTTGGGCAATGAAAATCCGAAAGCCGCAACGGTAGGCGAGATTATGCCGACTGTTGAATTTTATGATTTTGACGCTAAGTATAACGATAATTCCACAAAGCTTCAGATACCTGCGGATTTGCCGGCGGAAACGATAGAAAAAATAAGAGAATATGCAGTAAGAGCGTTTAAAGCGTTGGACGGAAGCGGACTTTCAAGGGTTGATTTTTTTGTAAAGCACAGTGACGGAAGCGTTGTGCTTAATGAAATCAATACACTTCCCGGATTTACGAATATTAGTATGTATCCTAAGCTTTGGGGTGCATCGGGGATAGAATACAGCGAGCTTCTTGACAGACTGATTGAGCTTGCGGAAAAGAGAGTAAGATAATGAATAATAAGAGTATCGGTGTTTTTGATTCCGGACTTGGAGGTCTTACGGCTGTTAAGCAGATAATGCAGGAACTTCCCAATGAAAGCATTATATATTTCGGGGATACGGGAAGAGTGCCTTACGGTACGCGTTCGCGTGAAACTATTTTAAAATATACGCGCGGCGATATTCGTTTTTTGCAGACATTTGATGTAAAAGTCATAGTAATCGCTTGCGGAACGGCAAGCTCTGCGGCGCTGCCAATGATTAAGGATGAATTTGACGTGCCGATAGTAGGCGTTATAGACGCTGCTGTATATGCAGCCGTGAGAGCAACAAAAAATAAAAAAATAGGTGTAATAGGCACGTCAGGTACAATAAAAAGCGGAGAATATGAAAAACAGATACATGAATATGACAGTAAAATGCAGGTATTTGCAAGAGCATGTCCCATGTTTGTACCGCTTGTGGAAAACGGCTATTTTGATACTCCGGTAACAAAACTTATTGTAGAGGAATATCTTGAGGAAATACGAGCGGAAGGTATTGACACGCTGATTTTAGGTTGTACGCATTATCCTCTTTTGGAAAAGGTAATAGGAGAATATATGGGTAAGGACGTTACACTGATAAATTCCGGCGCTGAGGTGGCAAAATACCTTAAAAAGAAGCTTGACAGCGATATGGCGCACAGTGAAAAAACAGATGAAAACAGATACAGATATTATGTAAGTGATGATATATCAAGTTTTGAGGAACTCGGCGGAATATTCCTTGAAAGAGAAATTAACGGACAGGTGAGCAAGATTGACATTGAAAAATACTGATAGCAAATACATAATTAAGGTTACAAATAAGCAGACAGTTGATAATCAGACAGATACAATAACAGAAACTGCGTACGGCAGCTTTTATGAAAAAAACGGCAAGCAGTATATATTGTATAAGACAGAAAGCGAAGGTGACAGGACATCTGTTATAATCAGAATTGACAGAGATTTTGTTTCCATAAAGCGAAGCGGGGCGGTTGAAACGTCTATGGAATACAGAATAGGCGCAGGACGGAGATTTTTATATAGGATGCCCTACGGAACAATTGAAATGGAGCTTGAAACACAGAAGATTTTATCAGACCTTACTGAAAACGGAGGCAGAATAGAGCTGGTATATACGCTTTCAATTCAGGGGGAAAAATATTTTAATAATACTGAAATAACAGTAGACAAGAGGTAACGATATGAAATTAAAAAAATTAACGGCAGTAATAATATCTTTAACTGTAACTTTTTCAGCATACTCAGCGTTTGCCGCACCAGAAGAAACGGAATACAGCGGTGAATTTAATGTGTACAGAAGTATAATAGATTTTATTGCAGAAAATTATATAGATGATTCATATAACAGTAATGATATTATGTTAAAAGGGTTGTCGGAGGCACTGGAATATAATGAACCGCTTTTGATTGAGATTTTGAAGGCAACACTTGAAAGTATGGACGATTACAGTGAATTTTACACTGCGGAGGAATTTAAACAATTTCAGGAACGTATAAATAAGACATTTTACGGCATAGGAGTATCAGTCAGACAGACTGAAGAGGGATATGTTGAAATTGTAGGATTTACAGAGGGAAATGATAATGCGCAGAAGGCAGGCTTTATGGTCGGTGATAAGATTATAAAGGTCAACGGCGATGACGTTACGGGACTGGGCTTGCAGGCTGTGTGCGACAGGCTGATAGGAGAGGAGGGAACTACTGTTTCAGTAACTGTTCAGCGCGATAATACAAAGGTTGAATTAACAGCTCCGCGTGTAGCGGTAAATGATAATACGGTTGCAGGTGCTGTTTTAAAAGGTAATATAGGTTATATTCAGATAATTACTTTTGGCGCAAGAACTTCGGATGAGTTTGCGGAACAGCTGGATGTAATGCGTGAAAAGGGTGTAAAAAAGATTATACTTGACCTTAGAAATAACGGTGGAGGAATACTTACTGCGGCAACAAACATAGCCAAAATGATTGTGCCTAAAGGTAAAATTATAGACGTAAAGTACAGACAGCCTGAATATAACCTTACATATAATTCAACTTTGGACAAGAAGGAGTTTGATTTTACAGTTCTTGTAAATGAGCATACCGCATCATCTTCCGAGATACTTGCAAGTGCAATACAGGATTCAGGGGCAGGAAAAATTGTAGGTGAAAAGACATACGGCAAGGCAGTTATTCAGAATACGTATACAATGAAAAATGCTGCAATTAAGCTGACTGTCGGCAGATATATCACAAGAAACGGCAATGAAATAAATAATGTTGGCATAAAGCCTGATGTAGAGGTTAAAGATACCGTTAGCGGACTTGATATGTCGCAGTATACACCATTTGATTTTACGGAACGTGTTTCGCTTGGAGGCAGAAGCAAGAATGTTAAGTCAGCGAAGGAAAAACTTGGAATGCTTGGAATATATAAGGGTGAAACCGAAAGCGATATGTTGAACAAGGAGCTTAAAAGCGCTCTGAAAGAGTTTCAGCGTCAGAATGATATTATTTCATACGGTGTGCTGGATATAGTAACACAGCAGGCTATTGATAATGCAATGTCGAAGATAAAAATAAGTGATGATAAGCAATTTGAAACTGCATATACGCTTCTTGGCGGAAACATTGATGATTTGGACAAATAAAAATCATATGAAATACAAAACAAACCGCATATTTATGCGGTTTGTTCCTTTTTTGGTGCGGATAACAGGACTTGAACCTGCACGGGTCGCCCCACATGAACCTGAATCATGCGCGTCTGCCAATTCCGCCATATCCGCTTGACTAAATTATTATACCAAAATAAGCACAAAAAAGCAATACCTAAAGTAAAAAAACTTATAATCCTGTGAAATTTAATAAAGTTCTCGTCTAAACAGACAAAAAGCAAGTATATTTTTTGCACAAAACTAACAAATTTTATTTGCGGCACTTTATTTTTTGCAGGTAATGTAGTAAAATTATACAAGTAGAAAAGTAGCACAGTAATCCGCAATAATATTGGGGATAAGGCAAAACAAGAAAAACGGGAGGACGGATAAAAATGGAACAAAATTTACATCAAACACAAACGGTAACTGTCATTGCGCTTATACTTTTTGCACTGATAATGGTAGCGATAGGCATAATCAGCACAAGAAAGACAAAGACAATGGACGGTTTTTTACTGGGCAGCAGAAAAATCGGTGCATGGGTCAGCGCTTTTGCGTATGGCACATCTTATTTTTCAGCTGTTATTTTTGTGGGCTATGCAGGTCAGCATGGCTGGAATATAGGTTTGGGCAGCATATGGATAGGCATAGGCAATGCTGTAATCGGCTGCCTTTTAGCATGGATTTTACTTGCGCGCCGTACGCGTACAATGACACATACCTTAAAATCAAAGACAATGCCTGAATTTTTTGAAGGACGTTATTCATCATCTGCAATGAAGATTTTTGCGGCAGTAATCATATTTGTATTTTTAGTACCGTATTCGGCGGCTGTTTATAAGGGACTGGGTTCAATGTTTACCACTATTTTCCCGACAGTATCTGTAAACATGTGGATGTTGGTAATAGCGGTGCTTACTGCTATTTATCTCGTACTTGGCGGATATGTTGCTACCGCATATACTGATTTTGTGCAGGGAATAATTATGATTATAGGTGTATTTGCAATGGTTATTGCGCTTATTAAGACTCCTGCTGTCGGAGGGTTTTCAAACTTTCTCGGTAATCTTGGAGCTGTTGCGGACAATGGCGATGGGATTACAGGCGCCCAGCTTACAAGCATATGGGGCGGAAGCAGCTGGAAATTCCTATGCGTAAACATTCTTCTTACAAGTTTCGGTACATGGGGACTTCCACAGATGGTAAATAAGTATTATGCAATCAAAGATAAGAAGGCAATACAGAAAGCAACGGTAATTTCAACAGTGTTTGCCCTTATTATAGGAGCAGGTGCGTACTTTGTAGGCTCACTGTCAAGACTTGTTCTTAACAATAAGCTTCCTGAGGGCGGTGTTGACTCTGTTATACCTAACACATTACTGACAGCACTCGGTGACCCGAACATTATAACTACAATTATTCTTGCGGTAATTCTTATACTTTTACTCTCAGCGTCTATGTCCACATTGTCATCAATTGTGCTTTCTTCATCATCTGCAATTTCAGTAGACCTGGTGCCTGCGGTGAAGAAAAATTATAATGATAAAAATCAAATGCTTTTAACAAGAGCGTTATGTCTTCTGTTTGTGGCGTTGTCATACATATTTGCAACAAGTAATATTACGATTATCGTAAATATTATGTCCTTCAGTTGGGGTATTGTATCAGGTTGTTTCATAGGCCCGTATGTATGGGGAATTTACTCAAAGAAAACAACAAAAGCAGGCGCATGGGCGGGTATGCTCTGCGGTTTTCTGATGGTAGCTGTAACTACCATTGTTCTTACCGCATTAAATGCCGGCACTGCCGATACGCTTTATGAAGCATTTAAGCTTGCGGCAAAGAAAGCGCCTGAAATGGGTGTTGCGGCAATGGCAGTGTCAATTATAGTTGTACCGCTTGTTTCAATGTTCACAAAGAAGTATGACAAGCAGTTTGTTGAAAGCGTATTTACTGAAAAAGCTGAATAAAGCAAGGAGATAATTTAAAATGCCAATTACTGAACTACTTGAACGAAATGCAAAATCCTTCGGTGATGATATAAGCCTTGTGGAGATAAATCCAAAGATAATGGAGCATGCGAAGGTCACATGGAGGGAATATTCTCTTATTGAAACAAACCCAATGGAAGCAGGGCGTACTGAAATTACATGGCAGGAATTTGACAAACGGGCAAACCGTTTTGCAAATTTACTTTTAAGCAGGGGAATAAATAAGGGAGATAAGGTAGCGATACTTTTAATGAATTGCCTTGAATGGCTTCCGATTTACTTTGGTATTTTAAAGGCAGGCGCTATTGCAGTGCCTCTTAATTACCGCTATACTGCTGAAGAAATTAAATATTGTCTGGAACTTGCTGAAGCTGATGTGCTTGTTTTCGGACCCGAATTTATAGGCAGAATAGAGGAAATTTATGAAAAAATTCCGGGAGTACGTCAGACATTTTATGTCGGACAAGCATGTCCTACTTTTGCGGAAAGCTATGACTATCTTGTAAAGTTTATGCGTTCAATTGCTCCTGAGGTGGAAATTGATGATAATGATTATGCTGCGATTTATTTTTCGTCAGGTACGACAGGATTTCCGAAAGCTATTCTGCATAAGCATCAAAGTCTTATGCATTCATGCAAGGTTGAGCAAAACCATCACGGACAGCAAAAAGACGACGTGTTTTTGTGTATTCCTCCGCTCTATCATACGGGCGCTAAAATGCACTGGTTCGGAAGTCTTATTTCGGGAGGCAAAGCAGTGCTGTTAAAAGGTATAAAGCCTGAATGGATTTTACGGGCTGTATCGGAAGAGGAGTGTACCATAGTATGGCTTCTTGTACCGTGGGCGCAGGATATACTTGACGCAATTGAAAGCGGTGAAATCAATCTTGACAAATATCAGCTCAGTCAATGGAGGCTTATGCATATAGGTGCGCAGCCTGTACCGCCGAGCCTTATAAAACGTTGGAAAAAGTATTTTCCGAATCATCAGTATGATACAAATTACGGACTAAGCGAGTCTATCGGACCGGGATGCGTACATTTGGGTGTCAATAACATTCATAAGGTGGGAGCTATCGGTATAGCAGGCTATGGATGGGAAGTAAAAATTATAGATAAGGACGGTAATAGTGTAAAACGCGGTGAGGTTGGTGAACTTTGCGTAAAGGGACCGGGTGTTATGACTTGTTACTACAATGATAAGAAGGCAACCGATGAGGTTTTGAAGGACGGATGGCTTTTAACGGGAGATGTGGCTCAGGAGGATGAAGACGGCTTTATTTATCTTGTGGACAGGGCAAAAGATGTTATCATATCAGGCGGTGAGAATATATATCCTGTTCAGATAGAGGACTTTTTGCGAAAGCATAGTTCAATAAAGGATGTTGCCGTTATCGGACTTCCCGATAAGCGTTTGGGTGAGATTACTGCGGCAATCATAGAATTGAAATCAGGACATTCATGTACGGAAGATGAAATTAACGACTTCTGCTCAGAATTGCCGCGTTATAAGCGTCCGCATAAAATTATATTTGCAGATGTACCGAGAAATCCGACCGGTAAAATAGAAAAACCAAAGCTTCGTGAAAGATATTGCGGAGAAAGTCTGGTAAAAGCACAGATAGAGAAATAGTAAAAAGGAGTATATGTTTTATAAGACATATACTCCTTTTTTATATATCATGAACGTTATTTTTACTGTTTTAGAGGTATTGTGATGTAGACATCAGTACCCAGCCCTTCATGTGAGGTCACAGTAATACCGTAATTATCACCGAAGATAATTTTAATTCTTTGATTTACGTTTATAAGTCCGATATGTGATTTCTCATCGTTATATGCGTTATCCTGAAGTCTGTGGTTAAGTGAATTGAGTGTTTCGCTGTCCATACCGATGCCATTGTCGCTGACGGTTATAACTATATTTTTATCATCGCATTTGCCTGAAATTTTTATCAATCCCTTATCATTTTTAGGCTTAAGACCGTGATATACGGCATTTTCAATAATTGGCTGCAAGCATATTTTTATAATGGTGCAGGGGAGAATTGCATTGTCGATATTCCATTCAATATCAAATAAATCACTGTACCGTAGAGCAAGAATACTAATATATTCCTTTGTGTATTTAATTTCATCTTTGATTGAAACAAAATAACCGGATGAGAGGGTATTTCTGAAGAAACTTGCCAAAGTAATCAGAGACTTTGAAACAGGATTTTCCGAATTGGACAGATTATAAGCCATCCAGTTTATTGTTTCAAGTGTGTTATATAGAAAATGCGGGTTAATCTGCGTTTGCAGCATATCATACTGAGCCTTGCGCAGGAGTTTCATGCGTTCCTCTAAAATTTCCTCCATCTTTGTTTTATCCTCAATATGAAGGCGGATACTGTTGATTATATACGTAAGTTCATTTTTATCTTCATTGCTGATATTATCAGCCGCCGCAGGCGAGCTGTCAAGAAATGAAATAATTTCATGAAGCGGTGTATAGCTCTTTGCCGAAGCAACATAGGCAAGTACAAATACGACTGCAAGCAGCAGAAGAAGTATTACAATAATTTGAACTCTCATAGCGGATAAACGCTGTTCATAGAGTGTAAGTGGATATGCGCTGATATATTTGTAACTGCTTACACGGCTTTCAGCAGAAAGTACAGTATAGTTTTCATCATTTATCTGACAAGACTCTGTATCAGAACCAATATTTTCTGAATTAAGGCAAATATCCTCAAGCTGTACATTGAAGTATTCGGAATTGCTTGACATAATTATTTTGTTGTCGGGATTCAGAAGAAGTAATGTTTTGCCATCCTTATAACGCTTATATAGCATTGAATTATACATAATCTGAGAATTTATATTCATTATTATGGCGCCTGTTTTCTCATCGGCAACATATATCGGCTTAATAATTGTAATAAGCGGTGGATATGAGTTGTTTTTTGAACGCGGAATAATAATGCCGGTAGGGGAATTTATCTTCTTATAGTCATCGAGCCAGTCTGTATCCGCGTAATCTGAAATGGGCTGGATATTTTCGGAAACAATAAGAGAATCCGCAGGCTCAGAATAGATATAAATGGAATCAAGATATGTATAAATCATTGGCAGTGTCTTTGCCAGACCGGTTACGGTTTTAAAAGAATCGGTAGATACATTATTGATTGTAAAAAGCTGAGTGCTTTCATTACTTGCAAGAGAACTGCTCATCATATCACATTCCATGAGTGTTCTGTCAATAATATTTACCGAGCTGTCTAGTGTAGACGAATTTTCAAGCGTAATTTCCTCACGCACATTTCTGAAATTAGTCGAGTAGAACAAAATGCTCATTATCAGAAACGGCACTATGGTTAAAAGCGCAACAAGAAGAAAAGTACGCAAAAAAATACTGTTCATTTTGAAATGTTTAATATATGACCAGTTATCTTTGAGTTTATTCACAATAAATCAGCTCCTCTGTACATTGTGTATATATTCGCTCGGAGTGCAGTTATAGTATTCTTTAAAAACTCTTGTAAAATATCCGGAACTGTTATATCCGCATTCCTTGCTTATATCAGTAACTTTTTTGTTTTCTTTCAGGAGGCTGACAGCATGTTCCATACGCACTTTAAGAAGATAATCGCTAAAATTTTCGCCTGTCTGTTCCTTGAAAAAACGGCTGCAGTAAGCAGGATTAAAGAAAACTGTTTCAGCAGCGTCCTGTAAAGAGATATTTTTTGAAAAATTTTCGTTAATAAACTGAATAAGCTTGTCGATTACAATATTATCGGTCTTTTTATCTTTGGTAAGCAAGTGATTTAAAATATGTTCAAGTATGACAGATGATGTCTGATAAACTTCATCTTTGGAATTTGTTTTGAGAAGTATATTATAGTCTGTAAGTTCAGATGTAATTCGTATGTTAAGATTGGCGTACAGCTTGTCAATAATAATTTCAAAAATATTAAAGGCATATTGACCGAGCTGCTCATTTTGTCGTGTGTTGCCGTCAAGCAAGAGCTTCAGTTCCAATTGAGCCTCATCTGAATTTTTGGCAATTATTGCAGCATAAAGCTGCATGATGCTGTCAAGAAATACATTGATATTATTATTTTTTTGTTCTGCAATCAGATTTCCCATTCTGATAAGGGTATTTTTCATTTCATCAAAGTCGGTAGGCTTTGTTATGTATTCCTTCACGTTGTATTTTATAGCGGCTTTGGCATATTCAAATTCCGTATATCCGCTGAGGAGAATAACATGAATCCACGGCTTGTTTTCGTAAATATACTGAGCAAGGTCTATACCTGAAACAGTAACCATTCTGATATCTGAAATAACCAAATCCACATCATTTTCTTCTAGGTATTTAATGGCATCGCTGCCGTCACGGAAAGATGCTGCCACTGTAAAGCCTGCGCCGCAGCTGTCGATGAATGAGGAAATGCTTGAACGTATAATCGGTTCGTCATCTACTACTATTGCGCTGAACATAAAATCACATCCTTTCATTATCTGCTTTGTGCCTTGTAGTATAACACAAAGGAAATGAGAAATCAAGGCTAAATATGAAAATATATGTATAAATTGACTACTATAAAAAGGAAGCAGGGCAGTATTATATCTATACTATACAAAAAACAGGTCAATATATTAACACAATGTAAAATTTTTACCCTTGTTTTGGGAATAAAACTTCGATAAAATATTAACAGAAGATAAAATATTTAAAGAAAGCGAGGCAAAACTTTATGGCGAAAGCAAAAATTAAAAAGGCTGAAACGGCTGTTACAGTCAGAAAAAAGAGCCGGTGGAAGGATTTCCGCGATAATGCAGAGCTTTCCGCTTTGACAATACCGGGAATTTTACTTTTACTGGTGTTTGCATATATACCAATGCTTGGTATTATTATTGCATTTAAAGATTACAGAAACAATCTGGGAATTTTCAAAAGCCCATGGGTAGGTTTCCAGAATTTCAAATTCTTCTTCACTTCGAATGACGCGTGGAGAATAGGAAGAAACACGGTAGGCTACGGCATACTGTTCATAGTGCTAAACCTGATTGCGGCAGTATTTGTTGCTATATTACTTTATGAAGTACGAAAAAAAATAGCTCTGAAATTTTATCAGACGAGTATGATACTGCCGCACTTTCTCTCTTGGGTAATTGTAGGATACATAACTTACATACTGTTAGAGCCTGAGATGGGAATATTTAATAAGATAATACAGTTCTTTGGCGGCGAGGGGCTGCAATGGTATTCGGAACCGAAATACTGGGTATTCATTCTGCCGATAGTCAACTTGTGGAAAAACATCGGACTTAAGACGATAATGTACTATGCGGCGCTTATGGGAATTGACGAACAGCTTTATGAAGCGGCGCAGCTTGACGGCGCAGGACGATTTAAGCAGATTTTATATATAACACTGCCGTCGCTTATACCGCTTATGACAATTCTTACAATACTGGATGTAGGACATATCATAAAAGGTGATTTCGGTTTGTTCTATACGATACCGAGAGATGTCGGACTTCTTTATCCGGCAACAGATATTATCGATACATATGTTTATCGCGGACTTCGTACCGGTGATGATATCGGAATAACAACAGCGGTAGGATTGTTCCAGTCAGTAGTAGGATTTTTAATGGTAGTTGGAACCAACCTGATAGTCAAGAAGGTTTCACCTGAAAATTCATTATTCTAAGAAGGAGGGGAATGAAGTGAATAAAAAAATTAAAACTTCAAGTGTGATAATAAATCTGTTCTTTTGTTTAGGCTCATTGTTATTCATACTTCCATTCGTGCTTATAATAGCAGCCTCCTTTACAAAAGAGAGCGCGTTGGTTGCGGAAGGATATAAGCTGATACCATCGCAGTTTTCATTGGAAGCATATAAATATGTATTCAGAAGTCCTCAGCAATTGATAGACTCATATAAGATAACAATCATATATTCATTTGTAGCAACCTTTCTTGGTGTAATCGTAATGTCAATGTTGGCATATCCGCTTTCAAGACCGAATTACAAATATAAGAGGATAGTAACGTTCTTTATCTTTTTCACAATGCTGTTTTCGGGCGGACTGGTTCCCTCGTACATATGGATGACAAGATATTTACACATGGGCGACACAATCTGGGTATACATACTTCCATTCCTTGTAAACGCATTCCATGTAATTGTAAT
>CAJTUY010000025.1:30162-30406 GCA_910579415.1 uncultured Clostridia bacterium
TGCCTTCGGCATTGATGGAATCGGCGAAGATTGACGGCGCAAGCGAACTGCAAACATTCTTTAAAATCGTGCTGCCGCTTTCAAAGCCTGTTATAGCAACGATTTCGCTGCTGACACTTCTTGCAAGATGGAACGACTGGAATACGGCTCTTATATACATAAAGTCAACAAAGTTGTATTCGCTTCAGTATTTGTTACAGAAAATACTCCGTGAAGCTGAATTTGTAAAGAATATGGCAGAAAG
>CAJTUY010000026.1:0-20221 GCA_910579415.1 uncultured Clostridia bacterium
GAATAACTTATATAAAAAGGAGATATAAAAATGGAAGAAATCAAGGACAAGCTAAGAGCATTTATACAGAAGAAATTTGAAATTGATGACGACCCAGATTTTACAGACGATGTACATCTGTTTAACGAGGGCTTTGTCGATTCCTTCGGTGCGGTTGAAATAATACATTTCATTGAGCAAACCTATAATATCGAAATAACTCAGAAGGATATTACTCTTTATCCTATGAATACAATCGACGAAATTGCAGAGGTTGTGGACAGTAAAATATCATAAATCAAAGGGGCAGAATAAATGTGGTATCTTGAAACTGACGTACTTCTGAGGCTTTTAATTGCAACAGGCTGTATGCTGATAATTTCAGGGCTTTCACGTCTGATTCTGAAAAAGGATATGGGACCGAAGGTACTGATTTTAGCCAGTATAGCGGTAATTGCCTATGTATCGCCGCAGCTTGCTATGTTCAGCGTCGGCTATGCGCTTATAACGTTTTTACTCGCGAGGATTTTGAAACTGCTGAAAAAGACGCGCCGGGTCTTTTTTGTGTTATTCAGTCTTATCTGCACAATACCGTTCTTTTACGGAAGAATGAACGACTTTTTTCCGCAGTTACCCGTAATAATAACATTTATAGGCATATCATATCATATGCTTAAAGCCATAGACGTAATGTACTTCGTATATTACGCGGATATGGAAATTCCTTTTCTGACATATATGAACTATATACTGTTCTTCCCGACTTTCACATCAGGACCGATTTTTCGTTACCGCGACTTTCAGAAGGTGTTCAACAAACCCGTACCTCTGACAACAGACAGATTTATAATGTATGTTAAGCGGTTTATAAAAGGAATGTTCAAAAAAATGGTTGTCCTGTATTTTGTCAGCACATTTTTTACGTTCCTTCTCGGGCTTGAAAAACACTGGTATATAAGTCTTGCTATAATAATATTCAGTTATCTGTTTCTGTATTTTGACCTATCAGGTTACAGCGATATTGCGATTGCCACAGGCTCGGTTATGGGATATACCGTACCTGAAAACTTCCGCAAGCCATGGGCGGCGGCGTCATTTACGCAATTCTGGCGCAACTGGCACATAACGCTTTCCGACTGGGTCAGAGAACATATTTTCGTTGTTCTTAACGGCAAGAAGCTCGGCAGACTAGCATCTGCCGGCATGGGATTTCTTGTAATGTTTGTCATGGAAATGTGGCATGGCTTTACATTGCCGTACATAATAGGCGGTATTTACAACGGTCTTTGTCTGGGACTTGAAAATCTTTTCGGTCTTACGACTGTTGACAAGCGTAAAATGAAAAAACCTGTATTTGTTATACGGTGCATTATAGTAAACGGTTTATTTGCGGTAAATACATTGCTTATGACAGTTACTCCGTCACAGCTTGTTGAAATAATGAGAGGGTTTATAAGACTATGAAGAAGATTACAGCGATTATTGCGGTTTTGCTTATGCTTGCAGTCGGCGATTTAGCGCTGACGTATAATAATTTCATAAAAGACAGCGATTATTTTGTTAAGAATGATTTTGAAATTACACAAAACCGCCACCCCGAAAAAATATGGGACAAGGTATTTTTCGGCAACAGTGTTGTTATTTCCTCATACATAGAGGACCAAAGCAGGTCGGGATACATAAATCTCGGTCTTGATTACGGTGTCGTGACCGACCTTTGGGATATGCTTTCCAAGCGTCATATAAATATCGGCTCGGAGCTTGTAATAGGTCTTAACTACCTGACGCTTTACGATGAATTTGAAACAAACCCGACATATATCTGGCACAAAAGCTTATATGAGCCGTACGCGTATTTTGAACGTGACAGATTTTATCCGATGATTGAAAACGGCTTTAACAAGCTTTTAAATAAAGAAAATCCGCTGCCGTTTAAGTATCTGCCGCAGGAAAAGCATGTTTATCATGGTACGCTTTCGGCTCGCGCGCTTGATGAAACAATGGAACGATATGAAGAAGAATTTTTCAATCAGCCGATTGATAAATTTAAAAAGAATTTGTCCGCGCTTGAAAAGGTTATAGAATACTGTGAGAAAAATGATATACGCGTAAGGGCGGTATGGATGGCGTGGAATCCCAACTACGGCAAACCGCAGATTATGACTGAGGTACGCGCTGCGGCAAATGAAATATTTGAACGTCACAGCGTTGAAGTATATGATATGGAGGACATGTTTCCCGCCGAATACTTTTATGATACAGGACATTTTAATTACGATGTAGGTTCTCCGAAATTTACGGAAATAATAGATGAATGGTTATAACGGAGGTTATTATGAAAGCTCTGAAAAGTATAGGTATATTTTTACTGTATCTTGCAATGTTCATTCTTGTGTGTATCTTTTTTACAGGCAACGGAACATTTATATATGAAGCATTTTAACTTATAAGCAGTTAACGGAGGGCAGAATGAGAGAACCCCCGTTTATAAAAACGGGGGTTCAATGCCACACAAATTTAATAGAATTCCTATATTCAATTGTAATGTAAGCCGACATACTTACGTTCTCTGCCCTCCTTTAACAATAAAAAATGCGCGGCCAAAGCCGCGCATAAAAAAACACGGCTTCAACTTGTGTTGCATTACAAACTATATTACTCTACCGTAAATATAGCAAATCAAAGCCTATGTTTTTTGCAAACATACACGATAGAGAAACATATTAAGTTTGTAATGCAATATTATTATACCATATTAAACCGTATTTGTAAAGAGATAAAAGGAGAAAATCATGAAAAGACTGATACCGTTATTATTACTCGTGCTGTGCATTGCAGGCTGCGGAACAATCACGCGTGAGAGCGACCCTCTTACAGCGGCAGTGCTGTCCGGCGGCAACAGCGTTACGGCTAAAAATGCGTACAATTTACTATGCCAATCCTCCGTTGCAACGCTTAAAACCGACAGACTTGACGCATCTAATTTGGGTATGTTGTCAGACTATGACATTATTTATATTGATAAAAGCGCCGCTCAGGTCTGGGATTTTGATACCGCCGCCATAGAAGCTTATGTGGAAAACGGCGGAAATGTATTTCTTGATAATGAACTTTACAATATGTTCAGCAAGGAGTTTATCGGCGCGGCGGATTTTGCGGCAGTCGACACCTTCCCTTCGGACATGCTTTATCCTGCCTGTGAAACGGACGGGATAAAAAAAATACAATCGCTGATACGCGATTTCTGCGAACTGTATAAAAATTATGCAAACTTCAATCCTCAGCAGGATTACGGTGTAGGGGTTATACCGTCAACAGCGCAGTGTATTGCCGAAACAGACGGCAAGGGAATTTATACGATAAATCAATACGGTGACGGTTTTGTTTTTTTCACTAGCCCAATTTTACCGAATACTTTTTCCGTAAACAATCTCTCCCCCGATGATACCGGCGAATACCTTGCCGCAACAACTGTCGGCGCAAATAAGCTTATACGCGATTACTTCGCTGAAGCAGTATCACTTAAAAAATACGGTTACGCGGCAGAAACCGTACTCGGCAGCTTTGCGCGTCCTGCCGCTGCATGGGAGCTTCACTATGAGGACATCACAGGTATTGAACACGGCTCGGCTGAAATATTCGAGGAAATGTGCAAACGTTATGGACAGGTTCCGTCGTTTACACTGGCGCGAAGTCCTTATGTCTGGTTCAGGCGCGCCGAAAGCGTGACATACGCTTTAAACGATAACGGTCAGTTTGCAATGGACCCATACGAAAACGCATATTCGTCAGGCACGCATTTTGTTTCGGGCAAAAAGTGGCTGTCGCTCGATTATTACGATAACACAATAAGCTATTTTCAGCAAAGTCATGACTATATAAAACGCGCATATCCATGTCCCACCGACTTCAACGGTGACGGAAATATGGACTTAATCTGCGGCAGCGCGGACGGAAAGCTGTATTACTTTGAAGGCAGCGGTATGCAGAACAATTACGAGTTTGGTGTTGCCACGATGTTTACCGATGCGGACGGCAATCAGATAGGTATCAGCGCGTATTCATCGCCTGACATTGCCGACCTTGACAATGATGGAATAAATGAGATTATAACAGGTGATGAAAACGGCAGTATTCATTGCTTTAAGCCAATCGGCGGCATGGTGCTTCAGGATTTGGGAATTATTCTTGAAACAGGAATGACAGACGCAATGCCTGCTCTCGGCGACCTGTCGGGCGACGGTATAATCGACATGGCAGTAGGCTCGCGTACAGGTGAAATGCGTATTTATTACGGCGAAGCGGTAAGCTACGGTACGGCTTTTAACGCCTATGAAACAGTCGAAACAGGTCAGACATGGTGCGCGCCATGTATTGCGGACGTAAACGGCGATGGTATAAACGAGCTTTATTCAGGTACGTTTGAAGGATATATTGCAGGCTATGAAAACGGTCAGTTTCTCGGTTATCTTGAGGGCAACGAATGTAATCACGAAGGCAACATTCACTTAAAATTCGGAGCAAACAGCGTACCGCGCTTTTACGATATTGACTGTGACGGCAGTCTTGACTTAATTGCAGGCTCGCTTGAATACGGTCTGGCTGTACCGATTGACAGCAAGTATTTCCCATACCACGACAAATTGCAGGAACAATTAAACGGCTTTAAAGAACGCGGAATTTATGTAGGAGTACACGCGCTTTCGCATGAACACGCCGACCCGGTGCATGACGAGCGTGAACTGGAATACCAGAAGGACGCATTTGAAGCCTATGGACTTGATTTTGTCGGAAGCGGCGCGAATCAGCATACCTGGCGGACAAGTAAGGTAGGCTACGACACGCATTATGACAATATGACGGGCTATGACGGCACATACCGCGCGCAGATGGATGCCGGACTTTACTGGAACAGCGGCTCACAAACTCCGGACAGTATTGCCGTACCTGAGGTAAGCGCAGAAAATTCAATACTTGTACCGTTTTATCTTAACAACGGACAGTTAATGCTTCAGCCATGCAACACTCCGAACGGCCACGACGAATATTCAGATATTACAGCGAAATATGAGCTTCCGCTTTTATTCTATAACCACTGCGACTACGTTTACAATGAACCTGAAAATGAAGAGGTAAAAATCAGGGAAGCCGACTCGCTTGTAAATGATTACGAATATAATTTTGTACAAGAAAATCAGCTTGTAAAAATGGCGGCTGCGGCGCTGAATACTTATGTAAATGCAAAATGGGAAAATGACGCGCTGTACCTGAGTGCAAAACCTAAATCAACCGATATACCGCTTTATGATAAACGGTATCAAAATTCTGTCGGAGTGAAAATCATTTTTGCAAACGGCGTTTCGGCAGATGAATTTAATGTTGACGCAAGTGTTTACTACAAAAAGGATAATTGTATATATGCTTCACTTGACAAAGGCGCGGTAATTTCCAAAAAGGGTGAAAAGAACGATATTCCGATTATCTCAGTCAATTTGCCGGCGGACATTTCTAAGGATAAAGACGGAGCGCAGGTTAAATTCCTTGACGGAGGTATGATGACCGTTACGGTAAACGGAAACGCAAAAACCAACTCAGACGGCTGGGAGGTTACTCAGCAGAACGGGAAAACAATATTCAGAAAATACGGTAAAAAAGAAACGCTTAAAATTATAAGATAAAAAACCCCCTTACGGGGGTTTTTATTTACTATTTTACAATCAGACTTTCACCTGTCATTTGTTCAGGTTTGGGAAGTCCCATTAAATCAAGCATTGTCGGGCAAAGGTCGCAAAGTCTGCCCATTTTAAGCTTAACATTGCCCGCGCCTATTAAAATCATCGGAACAGGGTTTGTGGTATGCGCTGTAAACGGCGCCTTTGTAACAGGGTCAATCAGACAATCCGCGTTGCCATGATCTGCGGTAATAATTGCCTGACCGCCTTTAGCCAAAATTGAATTAACAGTTCTGCCTACACATTCGTCAACCGCTTCAACCGCTTTTACCGCTGCATCTATAATTCCCGTATGACCTACCATATCGCAGTTTGCGTAGTTTAAGATAATAACGTCAAATTTTTCATCATCAATTGCTTCAACAACCGCGTCGGTAACTTCATAAGCGCTCATTTCAGGCTTTAAGTCAAAGGTTTCAACATCGGGCGATTTAATAAGTATTCTGTCCTCGCCTTCAAACTGCTTTTCCTCGCCGCCGTTAAAGAAAAATGTTACGTGCGCGTACTTTTGAGTTTCCGCAATTCTGAGCTGTGTAAGTCCTTTTTTGCTTACATACTCGCCAAATGTCATTTCAAGCGACTCCGGCGGATATGCAACGGTTACATTCGGCATTGACTCGTCATACTGCGTCATGCAGACAAAATTTACAGGAAAATATGTTCTTTCAAAACCGTTAAATTCAGGGTCAACAAAGGTTCTTGTAATTTGTCTTGCGCGGTCGGGACGGAAATTAAAGAAAATCACACTGTCATTTTCCTTTACCATGCCGTTTTTATCAACAACAGTCGGAACAACAAATTCATCGGTAACGTCATTTACATATGAATTTTTAACGGCTGTAACAGCGTCTGTTTCCTGTATGCCCTCGCCCTTAACAATCGCATTATATGCTTTTTCCACTCTGTCCCATGCGTTGTCACGGTCCATAGCGTAAAATCTGCCCATTATTGTGGCAATGCTTCCCACACCGATTTCTTTAATCTCATTTTCAAGCGCCTGCATAAAATCCGCGCCCGATGTAGGCGGTACGTCACGTCCGTCAAGGAAGGTGTGTACATACACCTTGTCCAAACCCTTTTTCTTTGCCATTCTTAACAAACCGTAAAGATGTTCATTATGGCTATGCACACCGCCGTTTGACAAAAGTCCCATAAGATGAAGCGACTTGCCGCTTGCCTTTGCCTTATCCATTGTGTCCGACAAAGCCTTTATGTCATTGATTTTACCTTCGTTAATGTCCTTTGTAATCTTAACAAGCATCTGATAAACAACGCGTCCCGCGCCGATGTTTGTATGACCGACTTCGCTGTTACCCATCTGACCGTCGGGAAGTCCGACGTCAAGACCGCTTGCCGAAAGCTGTGTATTGGGGTATTCGGCAAAGAATTTATCAAGGTTCGGTGTATTTGCCGCCGCAATTGCGTTGCCTTCGGTTTCCTTGTTAATACCGTAACCGTCCATTATGATTAACGCTATTGGTTTTTTTGCCATTTTTGTTCCTCCTGTTTGGTAATTTATATCTTTACAAATACGGTTTAATGTGTTATAATATTTATGCTACACAAATATAAATTATAATGTTTTCTTAGTATGTATTTTTTTGTCAAAAATACATGCTCAATTTTGCATACTGGAAAGTATTATATGATATTTGTGTAGCAACAAAGTCGAGCTATGTATTTTTATGCGTAGCTTCGGCTGCGCATTTTTTAATATTAAAGGAGGGCAGAAGAACGTAAGTATGTCGGCTTACATTACAATTGAATATAGAAAAAGTATTAAATTTGTTGTGCATTGAACCCCCGTTTTATAACGGGGGTTCTCTCTTTCTGCCCTCAAATAATAAACTTAATTATTTAGCCGCGCCTGTGATTACTGCGAAATCTGCGCTCTTTAATGACGCGCCGCCTATTAAACCGCCGTCAATATTTGGTTTTGCAAGAAGTCCTGCGCAGTTACCTGCGTTCATGCTTCCGCCGTACTGAATTGTAATAGCGTTTGCAGTTGCATTGTCATAAAGCGAAGCAAGTACCTTTCTGATTGCGCCGCAAACCTCTTCTGCCTGCTCATCAGTAGCTGTCTTACCTGTACCGATTGCCCAGATAGGCTCGTATGCAACAACAATTTTTTTAGCGTCAGCCGCGCTTACATTTGCAAATGCTTTCTTAATCTGAATAGTAATTAAATCCATTGTAATGCCTGCTTCACGCTGTTCAAGGCTTTCACCGCAGCAAACAATAGGAATAAGTCCCTTCTCAAGAGCTTTTATAACCTTTTTATTTACTGTTTCATCAGTTTCAGCAAAATATTCGCGTCTTTCACTGTGGCCGATAATAACATACTGAATTCCCATATCAACAAGCATGTCTGCGCTTACTTCACCTGTAAATGCGCCCTTATCCTCAAAGTGCAGATTTTCCGCGCCGATTTTTACATGCGTACCCTTTGCCGCTTCAACAGCCGGAGCAAGACATACATACGGCGTACAGCATACAACCTCGCATGACGCGCCTTTTGTTGCTTCGGCTACCTCTTTAACAAAATCATATGTTTCAGAAGGAAGCTTGTTCATCTTCCAGTTTCCTGCAATAATATATTTTCCCATCGTTTTAATCTCCTTATTTTTATAGTTTTTTAAATGCTTTTATCCATTCTCTTTTTATAAGCTCATGTCCCGCTGTTGTGGGATGAACACCGTCAATAAGCCAGTAATCCGGAGGAGCGGTTTTTGCCGCTTCATCGAATTTATCCCGCAGAGGAATGAACGGAAGCTGATATTTTTCGGCTACTGCTTTCGCCTTTTCTGCGCGCTTCAAAACTTCATTCCTGAAACAGTCCCAATTATCAGATGTTGACACACCCTTTAAAAGAAACGGCTCCAAAATCATTATTTTTATATCGGGAAGCGCCTCTTTAACCTCTTCAATAAGCATTGAATAAAGCTTAAAATATTTATCGGCATCCACACCGTTCTGATAATTCAATTCATGCCATACATCATTAACGCCTATAAGAATACTCATTATATCAGGCTTAAGGTTGATAATATCCTCTTTAATTCTCGAATAAACGTCAACAACGCGGTTTCCGCTTATTCCCCTGTTATAAAACTTATATTCGTTCGGATTTTCAAAACCAAGCTCTCCTATTACAAGCGTAGGATAACCAATGCCTGTCTTATAGTCAAGCTCGCGTGAACGGTCCGCATCTGTTATGGAATCACCCTGAAATAATATGGTTTTCATGTTTTCCTCCGATTTATTTATCAGTAAGAGCAGCAATACCCGGAAGCTCTTTGCCCTCTAAAAATTCCATACTTGCGCCGCCGCCTGTTGAAATATGGCTCATCTTATCGCCAAGACCTGCCTGATTAACAGCTGCAACACTGTCGCCGCCGCCGATTATTGTAGTAGCGTCAAGGTCTGCAAGCATAGAAGCAATCTCATTTGTACCCTTAGCAAAGTTACTCATTTCAAATACGCCCATAGGACCGTTCCAAACAACTGTCTTCGCGTCCTTAAGCACATCCTTGAACAAAGCGATTGACTTAGGACCGATGTCAAGACCCATGCAGCCGTCGGGAATATTTCCTTCAACAACCTTTGACGGTGCATCATTATCAAACTTCTCTGTTATAACTGTGTCAACGGGAAGTACAATCTTGTCGCCTGCTTCCTGAAGCATTTTCTTTGCATAATCAATAAAGTCAGGTTCAAGCAGTGAAGTACCTGTTGTTTTACCCTGAGCCGCAAAAAATGTATATGCCATACCGCCGCCGATGATAAGCTTGTCAACCTTCTTTAAAAGATTTTCAATAACTGAAATTTTTGATGAAACTTTACTTCCGCCGAGAATTGCCACTAACGGTCTTACAGGACTGTTCACAGCATTGCCGAGAAAGTTAATTTCCTTTTCAATCAGATAGCCTGCAACTGCCGGCTTGATTATTGACGATACGCCTACATTTGAGCAATGCGCTCTGTGAGCTGTACCAAAGGCGTCATTTACAAACAAATCAGCAAGTGAAGCCAGTTCCTTTGAGAAAGACTCCTCGTTCTTTGTTTCTTCTTTTCTGTAACGTGTATTTTCCAAAAGCACAACGTCGCCGTCATTCATAGCCGCAACTGTCGCCTTTGCATTATCTCCGACAACATTATCGTCAGCCGCAAAAACAACCTCTTTGCCTAATTTCTCTGATAAACTTTTTGCAACCGGTTTAAGTGAAAGCTCCGGCTTCGGTTCGCCCTTAGGCTTGCCCATATGTGAACAAAGAATAACTTTTGCACCGTTATCCATAAGATACTTAATTGTAGGAAGCGCGCCTACAATACGGTTTTCATCCGTGATATTTCCGTCACTGTCAAGCGGTACGTTAAAATCACAGCGGACAAGGACCTTTTTGCCCTTTACTTCAACATCTTCTACCGTAAGTTTGTTGTACATAGTTTAATTACTCCTTTTTTTAACGAGCGGATAAGCCCGATTTTTCTTTATTTTATTATATACAAAAATTGTTGTTTTTTCAAGTATATAATGAAAATTCGTTAAATATTTACCAATTTAATTAAAATTGCCGCAGTCAATATGCCTACAATGTCACCGACAGCCGCAAACGGTACTGCTTTAAGGTTATGCTTAACGCGTGTTTTTGCAAAATATACACACAGACAATAAAAGGTTGTTTCCGTTGAACCCATTATAACGGAAGCAAGCCTGCCAATCATGCTGTCCGCGCCGTGTGTATTTAGAATTTCAGAAAGTATTCCGATAGCTCCGCTTCCCGAAACAGGACGTATCAGAGCCAGAGGAAGCACTTCGGCAGGTATTATATTCTTAATCGGTGAAAGCAGTGATACAATAAGGTCAAATGTACCTGACGCGCGGAGCATATATGCAGCGGTAAGCACCGCCACAAGCGGAGGAAAAATTCCTGCAACGATTTTCATACCGTCGCCGGCGCCTTCGATAAACAGCTCGTATACAGGCAGTTTTTTTCTCAGCGCGGATATCAGAACTATCGCTATTATAGCCGGAATTACATAAATCATAAGCGTTTTCTCCCAAAAAAAAGCTTGGCGCATGTCACTGCCGCAATAACCGCGCACAGCGAGGAAATCCATATCGGAAGCACAACCGAAAACGGGTCCGAACTACCTGCCGCAACACGTAAAGCTATTATAGTTGTGGGTATTAGCTGCAATGACGTTGTATTCAGAACCACAAGCATGCACATATCGTCCGATGCGTATTCGGGACGCTTGTTTTCCCTGTCAAGACTCTGCATTGCCTTTATACCCATCGGAGTTGCCGCATTTCCCATACCCAAAAGATTTGCAGTCATGTTCATGGATATATATTTTTTTGCTTCCTCGCCGGCGCGCGGAAACAGAAGCCGTATAACGGGCTTCAGAAGCTTTTCAACTTTTTCGCTTAAGCCCGACTTTTCCGCCACTCTTAAAAGTCCTGTCCAGAAGCACATTACCCCTGCAAACGAAAGTATTGTAAACACCGCGCTTTTTGCTCCTTCAAATGCGCCGTTCACTGTTTCGGATACCGTTCCTGTGAAAACGGATACAATAATAGATACCACTATCATTCCGCACCATATATAATTCATTCTAAATCACCTCTTATTTAGTTATTATTCAATACACATTACGGATATGATATATTTGTTGCTTGCAATTCAGGGTTATTAGTGATAAAATGGAAATAATATTTATGACAGAGGTATGCGCATGAATTTAATTGCAGTAAGTATAAGCCATAACCGCGCAGATGTTACAGTACGTGAAAAAGTATCTTTTACAAAACGGCGGCAAGCTGAAATTCTTGATTATATAAAATATAATATCCGCGCGGAAGCTGTAATTTTATCTACCTGCAATCGGTGTGAATTTTATCTTGCAGGCGAGAATATCTGTGACAGCTTTATGAAATATTTAGTGTCCCTTATCGGAGAGGAAACTGCGTCATATGCAGTTATATATGAAGACATGGCATGCTGTGAACATTTAATGCTTACGGCATCGGGACTTAAATCCATGATTTTGGGCGAAGACCAGATTTTGGGACAGGTTAAGGATGCATACGACTTTTCCAAAAAGCACAGAACATGCGGCAAATATTTGAATATATTATTCCGTATTGCCATAACAGGCGCCAAGCGCGTAAAAACCGAAACACTTCTTTCAAAAACACCGGTTTCGGCGGCAACTGTCGCAATAAAGCTGTGTCAAAAAACATTGGGGACACTAAACGGAAAGCATGTACTGATAATCGGAGCAACAGGTAAAACAGGCTCTATAATTTTAAAGGATTTAGTGTCCCTTAAAAATGTTAATGTGATTGCCACATCACGTTCTCACGGAGGGACAGTAAATGTGTTTGACGGCGCTATGACTGTTGATTACAGAAGCCGTTATTCAGTTCTTAATGAATGTGACGCGGTAATAAGCGCGACACTCAGTCCGCATCTTGTGCTTGAAAGGGATAAGCTTTCAGAAGCGCTGACAACAAAGAAAAAACGCGTATTTATTGACCTTGCTGTTCCGCATGACATTGACATTTTACAGGACGAAAATAATATATACCACAGTATTGATGACTTAAAAGAAATTGCCGCAGAAAATAATAAAATTAAAATGGCTGAGGCTGCAAAGGCGGAAGATATTTTGAAGAAATATATCAGCGAATTTATGATATGGCGGTTATTTGAGGAAAATCGCTTGTTGTTCAGTAAAAACCTGATACTTCGTAAAAAAATGTATAGGTTAAAGTCAGAAAACAATTATCAGAAATTCTGCATGTTTATAGATAAGATTAAGGAGGGGAAATTATGAATATTAAAATAGGTTCGCGCAAAAGTGAACTTGCGCTGAAACAATCGGAAGCTGTTGTAAATATGCTTCGTTCAGAATTTCCCGATGATACCTTTGAGATTATAACCATTTCTACTCAGGGCGATTTACAGCGTGACAAAACGCTCACAAGCTTCGGAGGCGCGGGTGTATTTATAAAGGAAATAGAAACTGCCCTTTTAAAAGGTGAAATTGATATGGCGGTACACAGCGCAAAAGATATGCCGGTAAAGCTTCCGTCAGGACTGACAATCGGTGCGGCGCTTTTGCGTGAGGACAGAAGCGATTGTCTTGTCTGTTTTGGGGACACTAAAATTGACAATATAAAAATTATTGCAACAGGAAGCCCAAGACGCAAGGCGCAGGCAGAAAAGTTGTTTCCCAATGCAGAATTTAAACCTATTCGCGGTAATATTCAAACGCGTCTTGATAAAGTCAAAAACGGTGAATACGACGCCGTCATTATGGCGCGTACCGCTCTTGCGCGGCTTAATATTAACAATGTAAATATTCTTCCTTTAGGCAGTGATTTTATATGTGCCGCAGGACAGGGAATTATAGCCGTTGAAACAGTTGAGGGTAAAATGAACAAATACACTGATGCAATTAACAATCCGAATGTTATGACAGAACTTATTGCAGAAAGGTCGTTTCTGAAATATACAGGCGGCGGCTGTCATATGCCGTGCGGCGCATCAGCTGTTTATGAAAACGGCGAAATCACCATGCGTACATTTTTTAGGGACGCTAAAACCGATGTAAGGCTTGAAATGTCTGATACCGACCCCATTGCTTTAGGCAGAAAAATGGCGAAAAAAACTCTTGAATTATCGGAGGAAGAATAATGGTCTATCTTGTCGGAGCAGGGACCGGCGACAGCGGTCTTATTACTGTTAAAGGATGTAAATGTATAGAAAATGCGGATATAATCATTTATGATAATCTTATAAATCCATCTCTTCTGGCAGGTATAAAATCGGACTGCCGCCTTATTTTTGCGGGAAAAATTGCAGGCAATCATCATATGACACAGGACATGATAAATGACGAGCTTGTAAAATACGGAAGTACACTGAATGTAGTGCGTCTGAAAGGCGGCGACCCGTTTATCTTCGGCAGAGGAGGCGAAGAGGCGGAGTATCTTTTCAAACATAATATTCAGTATGAAATTATTCCCGGAATATCCTCATGTTACAGCGTTGCAGAATATAGCGGTATTCCTGTTACTTACAGAGGTGTTGCCTCGTCATTTCACGTGATAACAGGTCATGAGAAAGACGGCGGTGAAACAGTAAATTATAAGACTTTGGCAAAACTTAACGGTACGCTTGTTTTTCTGATGGGTCATAAATTTGCCGAAAACATATCGCGCAGACTCATTGAAAGCGGAAAAGACAGGGATACTAAAGCAGCGGTTGTTTCAAGGGGAACTACCGAACGTCACACATGTGTTTTGGGGACACTAAAAAACCTTGCCGAACTTACTGAAAAAGTACCTCCTCCGGCTGTGATTATAATAGGAAATACCGTAGGATTAAAACGCGACTGGTTTAAACCCAATAACATAAAAATTCTCGCCACAGGAACGGAAAAAATGAATAAAAGTCTTATTCAGGCAGGACTGAATATTACTCAAATTCCGCTTATAAAAATCACCCCCCAAAACTTTGACATATTTAAAAAAACAGACTTGTCCGCATATTCTCATATAGCTTTTACAAGCGCGGCAGGCATTGACGTATTTTTTGACTATTTAAAGAAAATCAAAAAAGATTTACGGATTTTGGGGAACATTAAATTTGCCGTTGTTGGCAAAAAAACGGCCGAAGCATTAGAAAAACACGGTATATTTGCAGATATTATTCCTGAAGAACACAGCGGTATTTGTCTTGCCCATAAACTCGGTAATTGTAAAAACCTGCTGCTGGTACGCGCGCAGAACAGCTCTGATGACTTTACTGACATCTTAGATAAAAATAATGCAGTATATACAGATTTAAGGATTTACAGAACGGAAACCGACTTTAGAAAAAAAGAAATTTTAAATCTTTGTGAAGAGGACATGGATTATGTTATTTTCTCCAGCGGCTCGGCAGCAAAAGCATTTGCAGAGCTTTCAAACGGAACATCAAAGTCTAAATTCATATCCATAGGTCCGGGAACAACTCAGGTTATTGAAAAAAATTACGGGTTAAAAATTTATAAAACAGCTCCGACAGCGGACGCAGAGGGAATTAAAAAGTGCATTGAGGAGGATATGACATGATAAAACGGCCGAGAAGATTAAGAAAAACTGCACAAATACGCAATCTGGTACATGAAACATCACTTGATGTTTCCGACCTAATATATCCGATGTTTATAATTGAAGGAGAAACGGAAGAAATATCGTCCATGCCCGGAATAAAAAGATACTCGCTCGATGATTTGCCTAAAGCGCTGAAAGAGGTTATTTCGGCAGAAATTTCAGCTGTTTTATTCTTTGGTATTCCAAAAAATAAGGATGAAAACGGAAGCGGAGCATATGAAGAAAACGGAATTGTACAGCAGGCGGTGCGTCTTACAAAAAAGTTATATCCTGATTTAATTGTAATAACTGATATTTGTCTTTGCGAATACACCTCACACGGTCACTGCGGAGTTCTGGAGGGTAACTGCATATCCAACGACAAAACCCTGCCGCTCCTTGCAAAAGCAGCAGTATCATGCGCCCGCGCCGGCGCGGATATGGTGGCTCCGTCAGATATGATGGACGGCAGAATAGGAGCTATAAGAAACGCGCTTGACGAAAATGGTTTTTCCGATACTCTGATTATGGCATATAGCGTTAAATATTCATCTTCTTTTTACGGTCCTTTCCGCGATGCGGCAAACAGTGCGCCGTCCTTTGGGGACAGAAAAAGCTATCAAATGGATTTCAGAAACAAGAAAGAAGCAATTACAGAAACTCAGCTTGATATTGATGAAGGCGCAGACATTGTGATGGTAAAACCCGGCTTACCGTATCTTGATATTCTGAAAACAACAAGCGATACTTTTAGTGTCCCTGTTGCCGCATATCATGTAAGCGGAGAATATTCAATGCTGAAAGCAGCAGCCCAAAACGGCTGGATTGATGAAAAAGCAGCAGTTCTTGAAAGCTTAACCGCAATGAAACGCGCAGGCGCAAAAATGATTATTACATATTACGCGCCAAACGCTGCAAAATGGATAAAAGGAGAATAAAATGTATCCTGTAATGCTTAATGTAGACGGTAAAAAATGTGTTATAGCAGGCGGCGGACAAACTGCTCTCCGCAAGGCAAAAAAGCTGTCGGACTGCGGCGCAAAGGTTACTGTGATAAGTCCCGATTTTTGCGACGGTTTCGATTTTGCGGAAAAAATTCAAAGCGAATACAAGCCTGAATATATTAAAAATTCTTTCCTTGTAATTGCTGCAACAAACAACAGCGAAACAAATAAACAAATAGCTGATGACGCGCAAAAGGAAGGGATTTTAGTGTCCCTCGCGGACAATTCCGAACAGTCAGATTTTATGTCCCCATGCTCACAGACAACAGGCAATATAACCCTTTCGGTTTCAACAAACGGAAAATATCCCATACTTGCAAAAAAGCTTTGTAAAAAAAATATGTATGACATGGTTTTTTATAATGAATTGCTTCCGCTTCTGGAAGAATACCGCAGACAGATTTTATTAAAACACAGGGACACTAAAAATGAATTGCTTGAATATCTTATATCCGACGAGATGATTAGTCTGGCAAAAAAGGATGTAAAACTTTTTAAGGCAAAGGCTGATAAAGTAATATGAAAAAACCCCCTCACGGGGGCTTTTTTAATACTATACGCTTTGATATGTCGCTTATTTATAAAAATTGTAAAATGTTATTGCTTATATTAAAAAACTTCGCGTTTTTTAATATAAGCTACGGAATTTTCTGATGTTTCATATTATATTACCTCCTCTATATGTATTTCCGCGCATTAAAAAATGCGTAGCTAAAGCCACGCATAAAAAAACGAGGCTTTAACTGCTGCGACACAGTATATACTCAACAAAGGTATAATTATTAAAGCCTACGTTTTTTACAAACGTAAACCTCTGTTGAGCTAAATATTAAATACTATGTCGCAAATATAGTATAACACATTTTCAAGCATTTGTAAACACTAAAAAAATGCGCTGCATAGAGCAAGCGCATGAAAACGCAATACTCTATTTGTCGCCAAACAAACTGAATATTCTAAAGGAATATGTCAAAAAAGAGTATGCATTTTTTGTAAAATAAAAACACATTCCCTCAAAACGATATTCAGTTTATTTGGCAAATATATTATAACACATTTTTAAGTATTTGTAAACACTAAAAAATGCGCTGCACGAAGCAACGCATAAAAACGTTACTTCTAAGTTGCTGCGACACAAACTGATAACATTACTTATAGTTTAGTATGTTAAAAAGAAGTATACGTTTTTTACCAAGTAAAAAACATACCAACTATAAGTTTTAATATTCAGTTTGTATCGCAAATACAGTATAACACATTTTCAAGCATTTGTAAACACTAAAAAATGCGCTGCACGAAGCAACGCATAAAAATGCATTACTTCAATAATTTGTTACCACACAAATTCCGAAAATTCCCTAAGAAATGTATACGAAAACTGAAGTATGCATTTTTTAACACAAAAAATGTATACATTCTTAGAAATCATTATTCGAAATTCATGTGGTAATAATATTATAACACATTTCAAAAAAATTGTAAAGATGAATTTTATTTAACTGTTTTTGCCACAAAAAAAGTGACTGCCAAAGCAGTCACTTTTTCAATACTCAAATTATTTCTCGTTAATTTTTGCCTGAGCAGCAGCAAGTCTTGCGATAGGAACTCTGAACGGTGAGCATGAAACATAGTCAAGACCAATCTTATGACAGAACTCAACTGATGTCGGGTCGCCGCCGTGTTCGCCGCAGATACCGATATGAAGCTTCGGATTAACCGGCTTACCAAGCTTAATTGACATTTCCATAAGCTTACCTACACCGTTCTGGTCAATCTTAGCGAACGGGTCGTTCTCAAAGATTTTAGCGTCATAGTAAGCGTCAAGGAATTTGCCTGCGTCATCACGTGAGAAACCGAAAGTAAGCTGTGTAAGGTCATTTGTACCGAAGCAGAAGAAGTCAGCCTCTGCTGCAATTTCGTCAGCAGTAAGAGCTGCACGCGGAATTTCAATCATTGTACCTACTTCATACTTAAGGTCGCTGCCTGCTGATTTAATTTCAGCATCAGCAGTTTCAACAACCATCTGCTTAACATACTTCAATTCCTTAATCTCGCCAACAAGCGGTATCATAATTTCCGGAACAATATTCCAGTCAGCATGCTTCTTTGAAACATTGATAGCAGCACGGATAACAGCTTTAGTCTGCATCTTTGCAATTTCAGGATATGTTACGTCAAGACGGCATCCGCGATGACCCATCATCGGGTTAGCCTCATGAAGACCGTTGATAATTTCTCTGATTCTTTCAACGCTCTTGCCCTGTGCCTTTGCAAGAATTGCAATATCAGCATCATCTGTCGGAACAAATTCATGAAGCGGCGGGTCTAAGAAACGAATTGTTACAGGATTACCCTCCAAAGCTTCATAAAGCTGTTCAAAGTCGCCCTGCTGCATCGGTAAAATTTTGTCAAGAGCTGCTTCTCTTTCCTCAACCGTATCAGCGCAAATCATTTCTCTGAATGCGTCAATTCTGTTGCCCTCAAAGAACATATGCTCTGTACGGCAAAGACCGATACCCTCAGCGCCCAGTTCTCTTGCCTTTTTAGCATCAGCAGGAGTATCAGCATTTGTACGAACCTTCAATGTTCTGAACTCGTCTGCCCAACCCATAATTCTGCCGAACTCGCCTGCTATTGTAGCGTCAACTGTCGGAACAATTCCGTCATATATATTACCTGTTGAACCGTCAAGTGAAATTGTATCACCTTCATGATACTCCTTGCCGTTAAGCGTAAACTTCTTGTTTTCCTCGTCCATAGCAATATCGCCGCAGCCCGATACACAGCATGTACCCATACCGCGAGCAACAACGGCCGCGTGTGATGTCATACCGCCGCGAACTGTAAGGATACCCTGAGCGGCTTTCATACCCTCAATATCCTCAGGTGATGTTTCAAGACGTACAAGAACTACCTTTTCGCCCTTCTGCGCCCATTCCTTAGCGTCGTCAGCAGTAAATACAACCTTACCTGCCGCTGCGCCCGGAGATGCGCCGAGAGCTTTACCCATAAGCTTTGCAGCCTTTAAAGCAGCCGCGTCAAACTGCGGGTGAAGAAGTGTATCAAGGTTACGCGGGTCAATCATAGCAACCGCTTCTTCCTTAGTTCTCATGCCCTCGTCAACAAGGTCGCATGCAATCTTCAAAGCAGCCTGAGCTGTTCTCTTACCGTTTCTTGTCTGAAGCATATAAAGCTTACCATGCTCAACAGTAAACTCCATATCCTGCATATCTCTGTAATGATTTTCAAGGTTCTGACAAACTTCCTTAAACTGTGTAAATGCCTCAGGGAACTTCTGCTCCATTTCAGCAATAGGCATCGGTGTACGAACGCCAGCAACAACGTCCTCGCCCTGTGCGTTTGTAAGGAACTCACCCATAAGCTTCTTTTCACCTGTTGCCGGGTCACGTGTAAATGCAACACCGGTACCGCAGTCATCACCCATGTTACCGAACGCCATCATCTGCACGTTAACGGCTGTTCCCCATGAATAAGGAATATCGTTATCACGTCTGTATACGTTTGCTCTCGGGTTATCCCATGAACGGAACACCGCCTTAACAGCGCCCATAAGCTGTTCTTTCGGGTCTGTCGGGAAGTCCTGACCAATCTTTGACTTATATTCAGCCTTGAACTGTGAAGCAAGCTCCTTAAGGTCATCAGCAGTAAGGTCAACGTCCTGTGTAACACCCTTAGCTTCCTTCATTTTGTCGATAAGCTCTTCAAAATACTTCTTTCCGACTTCCATAACAACGTCAGAATACATCTGGATAAAACGTCTGTAACAATCCCAAGCCCAACGCGGATTGCCCGAAGCTTTTGCCATGTAATCAACAACTGTTTCGTTAATACCAAGATTTAATATAGTATCCATCATACCGGGCATTGAAGCTCTTGCGCCCGAACGTACAGATACAAGAAGCGGATTTTCAGGGTCACCGAATTTCTTACCCGTGATACCTTCCATCTTTACGATGTACTCGTTAATTTGTGACTGAATCTCATCGTTAATCTGTCTGCCGTCCTCATAATATTGTGTACAGGCTTCTGTTGAAATTGTGAAACCCTGCGGAACCGGCAAGCCAAGATTTGTCATTTCAGCAAGGTTTGCGCCCTTACCGCCAAGCAATTCTCTCATGCTTGCATTACCTTCTGAGAAAAGGTATACATACTTTTTCGCCATTGAAAAGTCCTCCTAAATATAAATTTTATATACGCAGACGTATCCGTTTACGCACCTATACATTCATTATACCATAAATAAAGGAAATGTCTATAATTAAATCGAATTTTTTTCTAATTTGTGAAAAATTTATCATTCACAGCATAAATTTTTAATTTTTATTGATATAATCATC
>CAJTUY010000026.1:20231-30079 GCA_910579415.1 uncultured Clostridia bacterium
TATAATTGTTTAGAATTGAAATTAAAGGAAGTTAATAATTATGAATACGGAAAAAAGCAAAAAAGCATTTGATGAAGCAAAAAAATATATTCCCGGCGGAGTAAATTCTCCTGTACGGGCATTTAAAAATGTAGGGACCTATCCTTTATTTATTGAAAAAGCTAACGGCAGTAAAATTTACGACATTGACGGCAATGAATATATAGATTTTGTCGGTTCATGGGGACCCATGTTTCTCGGACACGGTAAAACGTGCATTACCGATGCGGTTACAAGCGCTGCCCGAAACGGGCTGTCCTTCGGCGCGCCATGTATTGCCGAAACAGAAACGGCAAGGCTTATTACGGAGGCAGTGCCTTGTGTTGATACGGTACGCATGGTAAATTCAGGTACTGAAGCGACAATGTCCGCGCTGCGTCTTGCAAGAGGCTTCACAAAAAGGGATATAATAGTAAAATTTGAAGGCTGTTATCATGGTCACAGCGACTCACTTTTAATCAAAGCCGGTTCAGGCGCGGCAACATTTTCCGCCGCTTCATCGGCAGGAGTACCGGCTGATTTTGCAAAACATACTCTGGTTCTCCCCTATAATGACATTGACGCTTTAAAGGAAGCCTTTAAAAATATGGGCGATAAAATTGCATGTGTAATTACCGAACCTGTTGCAGGCAATATGGGAGTTGTGCCTCCCAAAGAAGGATTTTTACAGACAATCCGCGCTCTCACACGCGAATACGGCAGTTTGTTTATTGTTGATGAGGTCATGACAGGATTTCGTCTTTCACCTTCAGGCGCACTGGGACTTTACGGAATTGACGCGGACCTCGTGACTTTCGGAAAAATCATCGGCGGAGGTATGCCCGTAGGAGCTTACGGCGGCAAACGTGAAATTATGGAATTTGTTTCTCCGTCAGGTCCTGTATATCAGGCAGGCACTCTGTCGGGAAATCCGCTTGCAATGGCGGCAGGCGCGGCTCAGTTAAAGTATCTTAAAACGCACAAAAATATATACGGTGAAATTGAGAAAAAGGGCGCGTATCTAGAAAAGGAATTTAATTTATCGGCAGAAAAACATGGCATACCCGTATGTATAAACAGGGTTGGTTCAATGATGAGTATTTTCTTTACCGAAACGCCCGTTACCGACTATAAAACCGCATGTATGAGCGACACAGAACGCTTTAAAAAATATTTTAATGAAATGCTTGCGCTCGGAATTTATCTCGCGCCGTCACAGTTTGAAGCCCTGTTTCTGTCGGACGCTCATTCGTCAGAGGATTTGGAAAAAACTGTGCAGGCTTTTGATGCCGTAATGAATATACTTTAAATTTTATAAAAAATATTGTATAATACTTAAATTTATGATAAAATGTAGAACGATGTGAACTTAAATCTTTATAAGGGTGGTAAATAATGGTTATTCTTTATGAGGTACATGACAATTTATATGTCAACATGACAAACAAATGTCCCTGCGCGTGTACGTTTTGTCTTAGGCAGACACGCGACGAAATGAACGGCTCGGGCAGTCTGTGGCTTGAACGTGAGCCGTCAACGGATGAAATAAAAGCGGAATTTGATAAATTTGATATAGATAAATACAAAGAAATTGTTTTCTGCGGCTTCGGCGAACCGACCGAACGTCTTGATGATATGCTTGAAATATGCAGCTTTATAAAGAAACGATACAAAAAGCCTATACGCATTAACACAAACGGTCTGAGTGACCTTATTCATGAAAAGAATACCGCACCGATGTTTGAAGGACTTGCGGACACAATCTCAATAAGTCTTAACACACCTAACAAAGAGCGTTATCTGGAGCTTACCCGAAGCAAATTCGGTATAGAATCCTTTGATGCAATGCTTCGTTTTGCGGAAAATGTAAAGCATTATGTTAAGGAAGTGGTACTCTCGACCGTATCCACAACACTTACAGAGGAAGAGGAAAAGGAATGTGCAAAAATCTGTAATAAAATCGGTGTAACCTACCGCATACGTCCTTTTGAGGAAAATTAAAAATGTGGATAGCGCTTGTCAGCCTTTACGGCATTTTAAAAGGAATCAGAGATGTAATAAAGAAAAAAGCGATGGAAAAAAACACCGCAATGGAGGTATTGTTTTTCTATACGCTGGTTAGCTTTCTGTTTGTGGCGCCTGATACAAAAAACGCGCTTGCGCTGGATTTCCATTATATCGGATTTATAATGATAAAATCAATTATTATCTTTATATCATGGATTTGCAGCTTTAAAGCGATAAAAAAAATACCTATCGGCTTTTACGGAATTATGGATATGTCACGCGTCATTTTCGCCTCCGTACTCGGAATACTTGTTCTCAATGAAGTAATGACGCATAATAAAATAATCGGCATGGCGATGGTTCTTCTGGGACTGTTGCTTGTTAATTTTGTCAGAGGAAACAGTTCGGACAGAGTCAGACCGATATTTATTGTACTTGTGCTTATATCGTGTCTTGGCAACGCTACCTCAGAGCTTTTGGATAAAATACTTATGCAGCATATGAACAGCGGACAGCTTCAGTATTGGTATATGTTCTTTCTGGTTGTGCTGTATCTGGGTTATCTCGTTATTTCGCGGACAAAAATACAATGGAAATCATTATTTAAAAATTACTGGGTATGGATTTTAAGCATATTGTTTGTTATCGGCGATAAAGCGCTGTTTGTTGCATGCGCGGATAAAAGCAGTACGGTTGTCGCGATGACACTGATTAAGCAATGCTCTGTACTCATCACAATAATAGGAGGCAGAATAGTATTCAAGGAAGAACGTACTGCATATAAACTTTTATGCGCAGGCATTATAATTGCGGGAATTGTGCTTGCAGTAATTTAAAAGGGGAGGGATTACGGTGTCACAGGATATGACATATCAGGATGAGCTTGAACAGCGTCTTATGCGAGAGCATTTTATTGTAAGCTGTATTGTAGAGCTTCATAAAAATACAGATATTGATATTGCAATAAACGGTCTTTTGTCTATAACCTGTAAATTTTTCGGTGCGGACAGAGCATATGTGTTTACCTGCGATGGTGAAACCGTAAGTAACACGCATGAATGGTGTACCGACGGTGTTGCCCCACAGATTGACAATCTTCAAAAAGTAGATATTGCGATAATCAGCAGGTGGATGAACACGTTTAATCAAAGACGGTGCGTTACAATTGAAAACATTGAGGATATAAGAGAAGAATCCCCGCTTGAATATAAATGTCTTACAAGTCAGAATGTTAAACGTCTAATCGTATCTCCGCTGGACGCAAACGGCGAGCTTATCGGTTTTATGGGCGTTGACAATCCGCCGCTTCAGAATATTCACGAAAATGAGCCGTTTTTTGAGGCTTTAAGCTATTTTGTTTCATCAATGATGTCAAGACTTCTTAAAGAGAAAACCTTGCGCAGACTCAGTTTTATTGATTCGCTGACAAAGCTTTACAACAGAAACAAATTGACTGAAGATATAGCGAAAATTTCTGAATCATATAAAGGCGGAATAGGCGTTTTGTATATGGATTTAAACGGTCTTAAATCCATCAACGACCATTTCGGACATACTGCCGGAGATACCGCACTTCAGACGCTTGCGGAGAAACTGAAATCCGCATTTGGCAAAACACATTCCTACCGCGTAGGCGGTGATGAATTTGTTGCGCTGTATACGGGTAACAGTAAAGAAGAATTTATAGGACTTGTTGAAAAATTACAGGCTGATATTGAAAGCAGTGAATATAATTCTGCTATCGGCTATCATTATTCCGATAATTGCGCCAATGTTGAAAAAATCACTAAAATTGCTGATGAAAACATGTATCTCGACAAAAAATATTTTTACAGAAATCAGAAGAATGCAAGCCGCTACCGTTTCCGCAACGATACGTTTATAGCAATTTCCACTCCTGATTTACTGAAAAAACTTATAGAAGAAGAACGTTTTGTCATATGGTTTCAGCCGCGATTTAATACCAAAACCCGTAAATTATGCGGCAGCGAAGCGCTTATACGTTTCTTTGACGAGGATGATGTGCTGGTATCCCCTATGGATTTTGTTCCTGAAATGGAGGAAAACCATACCATTCATCTTATAGATTTTTATGTATTCCGTCATGTATGCGAATACATATCAGGTTGGCTTGAAAACGGAAAAGACGTAAAACCCGTATCGGTAAACATATCGCATAAGACTATGCTTCACCCAAGTTTTATAGAAAATATAATGAATATATGGTGTGATTATAAAATTCCGAAGGACCTTATTGTTATAGAAGTTTCGGAAAATCCCGAAAGCGGCGGTATTACAGATGTTATATCCGTACTCTCTGACCTGAAAAAACGCGGTTTTAAAATTGCAATTGATAATTTCGGCGCAAAATATGCGGATTTATATTTATTCGCCGACCTTAAATTTGATATACTGAAGCTTGACGGTGATTTGGTATATAAAATTGAAACGGATGAAAAAACACGTCTGCTTTCCTCATCAATATCCCAGATTTGTCATAGTGAAAATATTAAAATTGTTGCCGAAGGCGTGGAAAATGAAAACGAGCTTCAGCGGCTTGTGGAAATGGGTTGTGATGAAGCGCAGGGTTATTTGTTTGATAAGCCTATGTCATGGAACCGCTTTGAGGAAAAATATCTGAATAATTAAAACGAAACGTTTTGTTTCGTTTTTTTCTTTACAAATATGGTTTAATATGCTATAATAATCTTGCGTAATAATTTAGGAAATAGTTTTATCTTTGTTTATGTTGAAAAAAACATAGGCTTTGATTTTATATGACTAAAGATTGAACTATTTCTTGTAGGATTATTGCGCAAAAGTTGAAGCCGTGTTGTTTTTTTATGCGCGGTTTCAACCGCGCATTTTTTATTGTCAAAGGAGGGCAGAGAACGTAAGTATGTCGGCTTACATTACAATTGAATATAGAAATTACTTATTTTGTGTGGCATTGAACCCCCGTTTATAAAAACGGGGGTTCTCTCTTTATATCTTCTTACAGTGTTTTCATCATTATCATCTCAAATGGTTCATCCTTCAATACAAAACCGCCGATTGTTTTATAACCCAACTTCATATAAAAACGCTGTGCCGTTTCATCCGATTGTGTAGATGTTAAAACCTGTTTATATCCCATATTCAGCATTTCACTTTCCCAATGTTCAACTGCCTGACGACCGTAACCTCTGCCGCGAAATCCCTCCAAAAAGTACAGCATATTCATAAACGGTGTATTATCCCAAAATAAATTGTATCGAAGCCAGCCACAAAATTGATTGTTTTCCGTAATAACATATACACGTTTCAGATTTATTGCATTAGTCAGTTCCTCACGTGTGATATGTCTGTCATACTGTAAAATAATATCAGTGTCGCGAGCGTCTGCCTTACGAATAACCGCTTTTATAACATATTCAAGCTGACAGTCATACGGCTCGGCTTCAACATGCTTTTCATTATATACAAGAGCGTCAACACAACCGATACCTCTGTAAAAATACTGTGTTTCCGCCGCCGAATGTGATGAAATATACAGCTTCACAGCGCCTTTTTTATAAGCCCACTTTGCCGCCGCCAAAAATAGTTTTTTTCCTATGCCGCGTCCGCGCATATCCTCAGATACATGCAGACTTGACAAGTCAAGATAATCATTATGAAAAAAAACGGCTTCAACCGAAACAAAACCTTTAAGTATGTTATTCGAAAATGCGCCGTATACAAAACCGCCTGTTTTCACCGTATTTTTAAGACATTTTACAAGAAATTTATAGTCGCTTTCCGACCAGTCATCAATAAAAGGGTCATTTTTAATAACCCATTTATCATTTTCTCTGCGAAAACATTCATTTACGGTCTGATGACGGATAAAGCCGCTAAAAAGCTCACTGCAAATTTCACTTTCCTTTAATTCTTTGTAAATCATTCTGTGACCTCATATCCTGCACCTGATAATACTTCCAATGCTTGATTGACGTTTTCCCGTTTAGTTAAAATATAGTCGGTATTGTATGTAGATACGGCGAATATTCCGATATTATTATCGGCAAGCAATGACGAAATTTTTGACAGTATTCCAATCAAAGAAAAATCAAGAATTCCTTCTATTCTAAATGCACTCCAACCGTCATCGCGCTCCGCAACATTTTCAGGAACAGCGTCCGTTATACAAACAAGCGAATTTTCTTCATCTGTTTTTCCGATAAAACAAAACTCACTGTTTAAATTCACCTGTGAAAAATCCTTAACCTTACATACCGAAAAATTAAATTTCAGTTTTTTTATTTTCATAATCTATTCCTTTTCTTCTTAAATATTTTCTTTTTTCTGTATTTTTCTTGTGCAAACTCATATGCTTCACCTATCAGTGGTTTTAACTGCTCAAAAGCCACCTTTGATGGGTTTAAAATACAAATCCAACCCATCCAGGCATAGACAGGGTGAGGAATAATCTGATTTATTACAGTAAAATCATATGACATATCCACAATTCCGCCTTTTTCAGGTCTTTTAGGTAACGCGCTGAACATCTCTGTAAAAGTTTCTGTTTAAGTCAGAACTTTTGTCATTTTCACCATCTTTTTCTTTTACTGTTAAAATGTAAATACCCCGTTTTAATTTACCGTCAGGATTATAAAATATTCCCTTCTCTCCCCAACTTTCAACTAAAACCGTACCTTTTAAATTTTTAAGACAGTATTGTAAAATCTCATCTGGTGTCATAATAAAATCCTTTCTATGTTAAGTCCATAATGAGGTTATAAACATCGGACTTGAATTGTCTGACTTCTTAAATCCGCAATTTTCATAAAAATGAGCTTCGTCATCATATGCAATAACCGCAATACGCAGATAATCAGTGTATTTATTCTTTACCATATCAACCAAAGTCCGACCGATTTTCATTCCATGATATTCAGGATTTACAAGCAAATAATGAACATAAGCAGTCATAATACCGTCATCCATTACACAAATCAAACCAACAAGCTTTTCTCCATCCCATGCGGAATAAACTGTTTTGAAATTCTTCATTGCTATTATCAGTTTTTCAGGATAGTGTTCTGATGACCATTCAACTGATAAAAATAAATCCTGTAAGTCATTCGCGCTGAAATCATGTATATCTCTATATGTAATTTGCATATTATCACCTCTAATCAAAAATGTACCCATGCTTTTGCATATCGACCTTACCTTCTTCTGTAAAGGTAACACCCTCTTTTTCAAGCATCTCGCGCTGTACCTCTGCACCACCGAAAGCAAACGGCTCAGCAAGTGTACCGTCAGCATGTACAACCCTATGACACGGCACAACGCCAAAAAACGGATTTTTATGCAGAATATTACCAACCGCGCGTGACGCTCTCGGACTTCCTGCCATACGCGCAGCCTCTCCGTATGTCACAACCCTGCCGCATGGAATTTGTTCTACTGCTTTGTAAACTCTCTTTTGAAACTCTGTCATAATATCACCTTTTTTATGTTACTCGTTTAGTTTCCTTTTTAATATGTTATATAGAGTACTCCGTTCATCTATATCAATACTATTTCCTTTACGCGGATTATAATGATGACCGAAATCTTCATCGGCATATTGAATCCCATTCAACAAAAAAGGGGTTTTATATCGTGGACGAACATGTAAGTGTAAATGAGGATTGGGATTTGCCTCTTTATAAAAGTCATTTAATAGGCAGCTCCAATTACACAGTTCTGCACCTAAAACAGTTTTTAAACAGTTTTCAATCATTTTAATTATGTGTTTTAAATCCATCCATTCATTATCCTTTAGCTCAGATAAACAGCCACAATGTCTATTTAAAACTAAAATGCAACGTCCAATATAGTCTTGTTTATCAGCTAAGTACACTGACCAATTCTCAGTTGCTATTAACAGCCACTTTTTCTCATCGTCAGAAAGAGTACACCAATTACATGTATCCATTATTCATTTCCTCAAATTCCGTTTTATCTGTAAAATAATATTTTTAAATTATTATACCACAACAAATAAGCGGAAACAAGTCCAATTGCAGGGATTTTTAGGCATAAAAAAGGACTATAATTTTGATACAAATTACAGTCCTTCTGGGTAGGTGTTATGATTTTACTGTCACTTGTTTCTTCTGAACACAACTCTATTTCCGACAGGGTTCATTCCACGCTCGTTATTGAATCAATACCTTTTCCGCATTCGCCTCCGGTTTCATTGAAACAGCAGAGTTCCAAACAAATACTTTTGCATACGATGCGTTAGGATTGTCCTTGAACACAACATAAGCATTATTATTGGATTTTGTAGTTGGGATCATCATATAGTCTAATAATACCCCCTCTGCATTATACAATGCTATATGCAACAATTTTTTATTAATATCTTGGTTTATATCTGTATTTAATACAATTACACCATTACTGCGCTTTGCAGTAGAGGAAGTGATATAGCTATCTTCGTCAATCACATGAAATTCATATCCATAATTTGCTGCATATTCTTCTGCTGCACTTCCGCGACAACCACATAATATTGTTGATTTAGAGAATACGCCATCTCCTATAATTGATGTTACTGTGCTTGGTATGATAACTTCTTTTATTTTATAACAACCACTAAAAGCATTTTGTGATATTGTTTTCACTCCTTCTGCCATGGTTAAAAAACGTAAATTTGTACAACCTTCAAATGCACTTTTACCTATTGATTGCACATTGCTGCCTATATTTACACGAGCGATATTTGTGCATCCGGAGGCAAAACCATACGGGACTTCTTGCGAATCAATATCTATTCTTGATAGGGTATCGGGAATTTTATTGCTATCAAACATATACTCTAATGATTCTAATAACATGCTTGATGGTATTGATATGCTTGTAAAATTAAAGTCTTCAAACAGTTGGCTAAATGCGTATTTTGCTACGACTTTTGTTCCTTCTTTTATTATATAATTATTTGGTATTTCATCGGGATTTGTGGCAATTAAATAATTGCTTATGTATAGTACACCATTATCCCAATTAGTAACATCTTGTTGATATGCTGTGCCATCAAACGCTCCAAAGCCAATGCTTGTCACGCTGTCCGATATTGTGACGCTTGTAAGCAAAGAACAGCCACTAAACGCCTTGGCACTTATATTCTTTACCCCTTCCTCTATAATAACAGATTGTATCTTTAAATCATTCTGCCAAGGTGATTTGCTATAATTATAATCGTGATAATAATCTTTCATATTACCAGTTCCGCTAATCGTCAATATTCCCTCATTGTCCAGTTCCCATGTTAACCTGTCTTTCTCCTCATTAGCTCCGCAAGTGCCGCTGCTTATAATTTCTGCGTGTGTAATAAGAGGCATACACAAGATTAAAAATGCTATAATCACAATTAAGCTTGAAATTCTTTTTTTCATTTCCCTATCTCCATAAAGTAAGATTTTTTTCTATGCGAATAAAAATGTATGTTCGCATTGCACAATTATATATACAAAAATTGACAATTTCCCGTCGAAAACTATCGATTTTAGCAAATGGCTTCCCTAATAGTTTAATAGACGAACCATTTGGTTCGTCTATTAAAGACATTGGCTCCTCCAGCTGGGCTCGAACCAGCGACATCATGATTAACAGTCATGCGCTCTGCCAACTGAGCTATAGAGGAATATTTAGTTTTCTTTTCTTTAAATACTAAAGATAACGACTATGTCGTTATCTTTAGTATTTATTCGTTCCGGCAACTATCTGCTTTCCCAGGCAGTCACCCGCCAAGTATCATCGACGTAAAGGAGCTTAACTTCTGTGTTCGGCATGGGAACAGGTGGAACCTC
>CAJTUY010000027.1:0-347 GCA_910579415.1 uncultured Clostridia bacterium
ATAACACAACAATTCCTGCCAGAGCCTCAGCGGCAATGACAATATTACTTTTCGTCACAAAAAACAGTGCTGCTCCTATAATTAGCAAAAGCGCAGAAATAACCGCTGTTTTTGTGTATGATTTAGTTATCTGTCCGTAATGTTTTCTCATAGTTTCCTCCAACGCACCATGTGCGCTTTTGATTAACGGCTTTTAAGATACTTATTAAGCTCAGACATATCGGAAAACTCAAGCTCCAGTTCATGTCCGTTCTCCTCGCCTATCTTTAAAAGCTCAGAAATCTTATTATCGACACCCGAAAAGCTTATTCCAAGACGTCTTGCCAATATGTAATCCATTGCAATTA
>CAJTUY010000027.1:462-4478 GCA_910579415.1 uncultured Clostridia bacterium
TGTTGCAATTTCATTGGTTACACTCTCATATTCGCCTATTTCATCATAATCTGCAAGAGTTCTGTAAAGCTTTGCAATTTCGGAAAGAATTTCTCCCTTAATCGTGTCAATAGCTCTTAAATTTGTTGAAATGTTCATAGTAATGTCCTCCTAAGCTGTTTAATAAAATTGTACACTTCATCTAATTGTATATTTTAGCACAAAGTCATTGTTAAGTCAATAAAATACGATAACTTTACCATAAATAGACAAAAACACCTGCTTTATGCAGGTGTTTTTACATCATTATAAGTTTTCCGCAATCAATTCAGCCATTTTTTTACATCCTACTTTTGTCATTCCCTCAGACATAATGTCAGTTGTTCTGTATTTCTCATTTAGAACTTTATCAACCGCATCATTTATTGCTTTGGCTTCATCTATAAGTCCGAATGACATTTCAAGCATCATAGCTGCTGACACAATTGTAGCGATAGGATTGGCAATATCCTGTCCTGCAATGTCAGGCGCACTGCCATGAATAGGCTCATACATTCCGCACTTTGTCGCTCCGAGCGATGCCGAAGGAAGCATACCTATTGAACCTGCAATTGCGCTTGATAAATCAGATAAAATATCACCGAATATATTTGAAGTAACAATAACATCAAACTGTGCAGGGTTTATGGCAAGCTGCATTGCGGCATTATCAACATACATATGTGTAAGCGTAACTTCAGGATAATCTTTTGAAATCTGTTCCATTGTCGCGCGCCACAAGCGTGAAGACTCCAGCACATTTGCCTTATCAACAGAAACAACGCGCTTACCACGAAGCATGGCTGTTTCAAAAGCAATTTTGCCTATCCTTTTAACTTCTTCAACACTGTATTTTTCCTCATCAGATGCCCAGTCTGCGCCTTTTTCACGCTTACCAAAATAAATTCCGCCTGTAAGTTCGCGTACAACCATTACATTCAGACCGTTTTTAAGCTTTTCATCTTTTAAAGGCGAAGCATCCTTTAACTGTGGTTTCAAAATTGACGGACGAAGATTAGAATACAAACCAAGCGCTTTGCGTATTCCCAAAAGACCCTTTTCAGGACGGTTTTCAGAGGGCTGGCTGTCCCACTTAGGTCCTCCAACAGCTCCTAAAAGCACACTGTCTGATTTTTTACAAATATCTATTGTTTCCTGAGGAAGCGGAACACCGTATTTATCAATTGCGCAGCCACCCATATAAACTTCCGTGTAATTAAATTTGTGACCGTATTTACTGCTTACAGCGTCAAGCACTGTTACCGCGCCCGCTACAATTTCAGGACCTATTCCATCACCCGGAATTAAAGCTACATTAAACTCACCCATTGTTTAATTTCCTTTCTTTATATACTCTACCAAACCGCCTGCATTTATAATTTCCTGCATAAATTCAGGAAATGCAACTGCCTGATAAGTCTTATTTTTTGTCTTGTTTGTTATGACTCCTGTGTCAAAATCAACCTCAACCTCATTGCCTGAATCAATATCCTCCGATGCCTCTGCACATTCTAAAATCGGAAGACCGATATTGATTGAATTTCTGTAAAAAATTCTTGCAAAATCCTTAGCGATTACACATGAAATGCCGCTTGCTTTAATAGCGATAGGCGCATGCTCACGTGATGAACCACAGCCGAAATTCGCTCCTCCGACCATTATATCGCCCTTCTGAACTTTATTTACAAAGTCCTTATCAATATCCTCCATACAGTGCTTTGCAAGCTCTGCCGGGTCTGATGTTGTCAGGTGTCTTGCTGGAATAATTACATCAGTATCAATATTGTCACCATATTTAATTACTTTTCCGTTTGCTTTCATAATCACATTACCTCCTCAGGCGAAGATATTTTTCCCGTAACTGCGCTTGCTGCCGCCACCTCAGGGCTTGCAAGATAAACTTCACTTTCAATATGTCCCATACGTCCAAGAAAATTTCTGTTAGTGGTGGAAACACATCTTTCACCCTCAGCCAGAATTCCCATGTGTCCGCCAAGACAAGGTCCGCATGTAGGCGCTGATATTACACAGCCTGCTTCAACCAACGATGCAAGAGTCCCGTCCTTTAACGCTTCAAGATAAACCGACTGTGTTGCCGGGAAAACAATCGCTCTTATTCCCTTTTTAACTCTTTTGCCCTTTAAAATTTCAGCTGCGCGGCGTAAATCAGAAATTCTGCCGTTTGTACATGAACCTATAACAACCTGGTCAATTGCAATATCACCCCAGTTATCAGGTGTACGAGCATTTTCGGGAAGATGCGGAAATGCCACCGTATGCGGAACCTTTGACAAGTCTATATCAATAACCTTTACATATTCAGCATCGTCATCAGCAGTAAATACCCTGTATTCCCTGTCCATTCTGCCCTTCATATACTCAACAGTCAAATCATCTACTTCAAATATACCGTTTTTTGCGCCTGCCTCAATCGCCATATTAGCAATAGTAAAGCGGTCGTCCATAGTAAGCGTGTGCATTCCCTCTCCCGTAAATTCCATTGACTTATACAATGCGCCGTCAACACCAATCATACCAATTATATGAAGTATCAAATCCTTGCCGCTTGTATACTTCGGAAGTTTTCCCGTAAGATTAAACTTAATAGCTTCCGGAACTTTAAACCAAGCTTTTCCCGTTGCCATACCTGCCGCCATATCAGTTGAACCCACACCTGTTGAAAACGCTCCGAGAGCGCCGTATGTACATGTATGTGAATCTGCGCCAATTACGACATCTCCCGCAATTACCAATCCTTTTTCGGGCAGAAGCGCATGTTCTATACCAACTTCTCCCACCTCAAAATAATTTAAAATATCCTGTTCCTTCGCAAAATTACGAACCTTTAAAGCCTGCTGAGCAGATTTAATATCCTTATTCGGTGTAAAATGGTCGGGTACAAGCGCTATTTTCGCCTTATCAAATACCGAATTTCCGCCTATTTTATCAAATTCGCCGATAGCAACAGGCGTTGTAATGTCATTGCCAAGCACCAAATTCAAATCAGCCATAATCAATTCTCCGGCTTTAACACTGTCTTTTCCTGCCGCTGCAGCAAGAATTTTTTGTGTCATTGTCATTCCCATTATAACTCCTCCTTTTTCTTTTTTCTTTATGTATTGAATTATAGCATATAATATGATATAATTCAAATATATATAATTTATATTATACATAATTTTTACTTATATGAGGTTTGCTATGACAAATTATGATAACTTATCACGATACAGAATTTTTCTCGCGGTAGCCGACTGCGGAAGCATATCACAAGCGGCAGAACAGCTTTATATTTCTCAACCTGCCGTCAGTATGTCTGTAAAAAAGCTTGAAGAAAGTCTTTCTGCAACACTTTTTGTACGCAAAACACACGGGGTTACCCTAACAGAAAGCGGCAGGCTTCTTTATGACAGTGTACGTCAGGCTCTCAATACACTTTCTGATGCTGAGGAAAATCTCAAGCAGATGAAAAGCACAGGACGACTCAGAATAGCTGCAAGTAACGTCCTTTGTAAGTATATTTTGATGCCATATTTACAGGAATTTACGAAAAAATATCCTTCCACAGACGTTTCAATAACCTGCACCTCCTCCGCAAATGCACACACAATGCTCGAAGAATGCAGTATAGACCTTGCTCTGATGGCAAAACCTGATAATACAAATGGTCTTTCTTATTATTCGCTTGGTGAAATAGAAGATATTTTTGTATGTACCCCTGCTTATCTTGACAGGCTTCATTGCAAAGAAGACGATATTTTTGACTTGGGTAATATCATGCTTTTAAACCCAGAAAACGTATCGCGCATGCACGTAAACAATTACTATGCTGAAAATAATATTACACCTGCGCACATTTTAGAGGTAAATGAAATGGATATGCTCATTGAGTTTGCAAAAATCGGTATAGGTATTTCCTGCGTTGTTAAACAGTTTATCGAAAATGAACTTAAATCAGGCAAATTGATTGAAATAAAACCGGCAAACAAGATACCTCC
>CAJTUY010000027.1:4511-29554 GCA_910579415.1 uncultured Clostridia bacterium
TAGGTTTTTTATATAATGAAAATATTCAGCCGATAAACGATAATATTCTAAAGCTTATAAACATAAAATAAGGGCATATCTCCAGATATGCCCTTTAATTCCTTATTAACTATTTATTTTCTTAACTTTTGCAAATGCCGCCATTAAGCGTTTAAAGCCTATGCTTTCAAACTGAATTTCAAGTATACAGTCATTGCCGCACGGTGTAGCTTTAATCACCTCACCGCGTCCGAAGCTTCTATGCTCAACGACATCGCCTGCTTTGTAATCAAAAACAGAGCTGTTTGTTTTAACAGACTTGACATTATTTTTCTTTGGTTCGGGAGTATAATAAAAACCCATATTCTGAAGTCCGCTTGCCACTTTGGGACGTATAGTGGTCTTATCCTCCAAATATTTTTCAGGTATTTCATTAAAAAACCTTGAAGGAACTGTCGGCATTGTTCTTCCGTATATAGTTCTGCTTGTGGTTTTTGTTATGTAAAGGCGCTGTTTTGCGCGCGTAATCGCAACATAGCAAAGTCTGCGTTCCTCCTCAATGTCCTCCTCAGAATTCATCGCGCGCTGTCCGGGAAACAATCCTTCCTCAAGTCCTGATAAAAATACCGTCGGAAATTCCAAACCTTTTGCGCTGTGAATTGTCATAAGAACAACAGCATCTTCATGTTCATCATATCCGTCAACATCAGAAACAAGCGTTATACTTTCAAGAAATTCTCCAAGTGTGTTGCCCGTTTCCTCATTTTTCTCAAACTCTGCAATTACCGACATAAATTCACCTATATTTTCTATACGCGTTTTACTCTCTGTCGTATCCTCAAGCATCAGCGCAGGCATATATTCCGTATCATTAAGTATACGTGTTACAAGTTCATTCAGCGCTATTACATCTTTAAGCTTAATAAGAGAATTTATTATCGAACAAAAATCAAGCAATTTTTTTATTGCCGTCTTAAATTCCGGATAATCGTCAGCATGCGAAATAATATCAAAAATTGATGTATCATGCTCCTCTGCGATATTGCGCGCTCTTTCAAGCGTTGCATTTCCGATTTTACGTTTAGGCTCATTTATTATTCTTGCAAGGCTTACATCATCATTCGGATTATAAATCACACGCAAATATGCTATAACGTCTTTAATTTCCTTTCTGTCATAGAAGCGAAGACCTGACAGCACCTTATATGGTATGTTTTCTCTCATAAGCATTTCTTCTATTACACGCGATTGGGCATTTGTACGATACAGGACAGCAAAATCCGAAAAACTTCCTGCTTCGTCAAAAAGCTTTTTAACCTCGCGCGCTATAAACCGAGCTTCATCATACTCATTTGAGCCTGTATATACAAGTACCTTCTCTCCTTCTCCATGCGAGGTCCACAAAGATTTCCCCAATCTTCCGTTATTATGCTCAATTATACTGTTTGCAGTGTCAAGAATATTTTGTGTTGAACGGTAGTTTCTATCAAGCGTAACCCGTTTTACCTCAGGAAAGTCATCTTTAAAATTCAAAATATTGTTAATATTTGCGCCTCTGAACTTATAAATACTCTGGTCGTCATCACCGACAACACATAGGTTTCTATGTTCACTTGCAAGCAAGTTAATTAAAAGATACTGTGAATTGTTCGTATCCTGATACTCGTCTACCAATATGTACTTAAATTTGTCGCGATATTTCATAAGTATGTCCGGATTTTCGCTTAAAATTTTTACGGTATTTAATATTATATCGTCAAAATCAAGTGCATTGCTTTTACGAAGCTTCGTCTGATAACGGTAATAAATTTTTGAAATAATGCTCATTCTATAATCATTCCTGTAAGCATTCTCAAACGTAGGAGCGTCCATAAGGTCGTTTTTCGCATTGCTTATAATAGAAAGTACATTTCTGTGCGGAAAGCTTTTTTCGTCAATATTAAGCTCTCTGAGGCACTCTTTCATAACCGTACGTGTATCGGCTGTATCGTATATAATGAAATCACGGTTATAACCAAGCAAATCAATGCAGGTACGTAAAATTTTTACGCAAACTGAATGGAATGTGCCAATCCACATATTATTTGCAATATCTCCTATAAGTCCTTCAATACGCTCCTTCATTTCATTGGCGGCTTTATTGGTAAAGGTAATCGCCAAAATATTCCAAGCGGCTATATTTTTTTCCGAAATCATATATGCAATTCTGTTTACAAGTACAGTTGTTTTGCCGCTTCCTGCTCCTGCAAGCACAAGAAGCGGTCCTTCTGTTGCTTCTACTGCCTCTTTCTGACTGTCATTTAATTTACTAAGTATATCGTTCATTTTTCTGCTCCTATTTTTATTTATACGTTTATTGTAACATATTTATATAAAAATTAAAAGCCATTTTTACAATATGTTTTTCAGTATATTTAACTTCGCTTTCGGCAAATTTAAATCTGTGAAAGGTGGTGATGCCATTGGTAAGGGCTTACAAAAAAATTTGTTTTTTACTGACGTTTTCTCTATGCTTTATTATATCCTCCGCAGTATATGCCACAGATGTAATACCCATAGGAAAAACGGTAGGTGTAAAAATTTTCACTGACGGCTTGCTTGTTATAGGCTCGTCAGAGGTGAACGGTAAAAATGTCGCAAAAGAATACGGCATACACACAAATGACAGAATTAAAGGAATTAACGGTAATGAAATTAAAGATACCGAAACGCTGGTTCGCCTTGTAAACGACAATCCCGAAGGAGTACGTCTATCTGTTATGCGGGACAATCGCAATATAGAGATTGATGCCGTTCCCGTAAAAGGTGAAGATAACGTATATCGGCTGGGTCTTTGGGTTCGTGACAGCACCGCCGGTATAGGTACTGTCACCTTTTACAACCCTGCAACAAAGAATTTTGCCGCGCTCGGTCATTGCATAAATGATGTTGATACAGGTAATATTTTATCCGTAAAATCAGGTAATATTCTTAATTGCAATATTTTATCCGTTACAAAAAGCGAAAAAGGCGCACCGGGAGAAATTAACGGAGCCTTTGATGGAGATAAAATAGGTGATGTTAATATAAATTCCCAAATAGGTATTTTCGGAAAAATGACATCAGAGCAGTTTGATAATGTCAATTCAGCTATCCCAATTGCCAAACGCGATGAAATTCAAACAGGCGAAGCGTATATTCTGACCGATGCGTTCGGCGAAAATGACAACAGATATTCTATAAATATCAAAAAAATAACTCAGTCTGAAGATAAAGCGCTTGTTATTGAAATAACAGACAGCCGTCTTATTGACGGCGCAGGCGGCATTGTTCAGGGCATGAGCGGTTCGCCGATTATTCAGGACGGTAAGCTTGTAGGCGCGGTTACACATGTATTTGTAAATAATCCGCTTAAGGGATATGGAACGCTTGCCGAAAGCATGCTTGAGGTTCAGGAAAGAGCATCTATGTAACACAAAGGGCTGATACTTTCGTATCAGCCTTACTTTGTTAAAATATTTATGTTTCATTTTCACGAAGTCTGTCAACTATACTTTGTTTTTCTACTGCCTTTAGTACAGGCATGGGCAGCACTATGCCGATTATAATCAATATCGGAATTGTTATAATAAGCGGCAGCAGCGTAAACTGATATGTGAAGAACCATAGGCTTTTTGCCACTGTATTTGCAAGCAGCGCTGATACTCCCACTCCGAATACAATAGATACCGCGCCCGCCGACGCAGTATACATAAGTCCTTCTGCTATCAGCATTTTTTTGAGCTGCAATGTGGTCATACCTATTGACTGCAGCATTGCAAATTCACGCTTTCTTGTAAGTATGCTAGTAAGCATTGAATTTATAAAATTCAGCACTCCGATAAGCCCTATTATAAGGCTCAGCACTCCGCCGACTATCAATACCATATTTTGCATACCTTTAAATTCATTTGCTTTTGTCTGCTTTGATGAATATGCCATAACAGGCTCAACGTTTTCTGTGTAGTTCTGCAAGAATGCGTCCATTGCAGGTTCCGTGCCGTCCTCAACATCATATACATACGTCATTGTACCGGGATTTACCACCATTGTTTTATATACCTCAGAAGGAAGATAATATGAATAGTCAAATCCTACCCGGCAGGAATTGGTAAAGGTATTTACTTCAACCTTAGCCATAACCTCATAACTGTATTCGGTATATTCATTATCTGCCATAGTTGCACCGTTACCTCTGTTATTGCATAGCGTTACGGTATCACCTATATCGTAATGCGAGGTTTCATTTATCGGATTATGGTTATCGTCCGTATGCACACCCTCTAAAATATATTTGCCCGTCTTAAGTTTTTCATAGTCAATCTCGCCCTCAAGTACCTTTAAATTGCCGAGAGGGAAATCCTCTAAGCCATATACCGCACAAAAAGCATTACCTTTATCATCCCTATTCACGCGGATATAGTTTGTATTTCTGCCGCCGGGAAGAATACAGAAATTTTCCGCATCTCTTATATTCGCGAAAAATCTGCCGCCCTCCTTAAAGCCGCTTTGTTCCTCAATCGCAGAAATCATACTTTCCGTTACAGTGTCCTCATCTCCTACATAAGTATAATTTCCAAGACTTGCGTGAGATACAAGATAATCAGTTTCTACAAAGGTTGATAAGAATTTATCCATATCAAAACCAAGACTCATTGTATAAATAGTGTTAAACATAACAAGCGACAATGACATTGAAATGACAACAAGAATTGTACGTTTTTTATTACGTCCCAGATTTGCCGCCGCCATACCTCTTATCTTTGCGCCGCCGCGTGATTTCCGATTTTTCTTTTTAGTAGTATTTGTATTATCGGTATATCTGACAGCCTCGACAGGCGACACACTCGCCGCGATACGTCCGGGCTTTGATGTGCTTATAGCAACCGTTACAAGAGCAAATATTGTACTGCCGACAAATATAAGCGGATTTGCGCTTGTTGTAAATACCGCTCCCGCAAATGAGCTTTGATTCATAATAAGCGGTACAATAGCCGTACCTATGAAGTATCCTACAATAAGTCCAATCGGTATACCTATACAAGACAGTATTAAAGCCTGACGGCGTATAATCTTCTTTACCTGCTTACCTGTTGTACCAATTGTCTTTAACAAACCGTAAAAGCGTATGTCCTTAATAACGGAAATCTGAAAAATGTTGTAAATTATCAGATATCCCGTAAATATTATAAGCGCAATAGCCGCTATTACAGCAGCAACAGTCGGCAAATCCAGACTGAAATTACTTGACAGATACGACCAGTTTACATTTGACGAAACAAAATTCGGTGCGTTTTCGTCCATTGAATAGCCGCTTTCGGTCATTATACGCTCCCTCTTGCTCTCCAAGCCAAACGAATTTTTGCACATAACATAGCTATTAATAGCACCTGTCAATTCATAATTATCATAATAGCTGCTGTAAAGCTCATCCTTATGGGCGTCTATATAAGCCTTTGAAACCACCATAACAGACACTTCAAAGACGGGATCAGCCTCCCACCAACCCGACAGTTTAAATTCACGTTCGACAATTTCGCCGTTATGAATTTTTAATTTAAGTGTGACAAGCGCGCCGATTTCTTCCGGAATACCGAGCATTTTCATCGCCTTTGTATCCATTATAATTTCGTTTTCCGCTTCGGGCTTTCGTCCGTGAGTTGGGATGCAGAAGCCAAGCTCCATTCCAACGTCGTTCATATAATAAACTTCCGCGTGACGTTTTAACAGTTCGTCACTTATGACCTCATCGCATATAATTCTGTTATATGAAATTCTGTCAATCAGCGGATGGTCTTTTATGTCGTTAAATTGTTCATCAGTCATATATTTAAAAACTAACATACCATCTCCGCCTGCCTGACGCATAGTCTGGCGCTGAATATTTTCAATCATTCCGCTGCCGACCGTAAAAAGCGCGGTAAATAGTATTGCCGTAAGCGCAATAGCAATAACAGCTATAAAATTTCTCGATACATTAGACTTAAAACTACGGTTTGACAGACGGCGAATTGCTTTCTTACTGTTTACCTTAAGCATTGTTACCACCTACTATCTTTCCGTCCTCAATGCGAATTATTCTGTCCGCCATCTGCGCGATTTCCTCATTATGCGTAATCATAACAATAGTCTGAGAAAAGCGCTCGCTTGTAACCTTTAAAAGCCCCATAACGTCAAGACTTGTCTTACTGTCAAGATTGCCTGTCGGCTCGTCCGCGAGGATAATAGCAGGCTTTGAAGCGAGTGCGCGGGCAATTGCAACTCGCTGCTGCTGTCCGCCTGAAAGCTGATTTGGCAGGTTATTTACCTTTTCTGTAAGACCAAGCGTTTCTATAATATTGTCAATATGCCTCTTATCAAGCTTGTTTCCGTCAAGTTCAATCGGCAGAACAATATTTTCATATACGTTAAGTACAGGCACAAGATTATAGCTTTGAAATATAAAACCTATTTTGCGGCGGCGGAAAATAGTAAGCGCGTCATCTTTAAATGAAAAGATACTCTTACTGTCAACCTCTACCGTGCCGCTTGTCGGTCTGTCAAGACCTCCGAGCATATGCAGAAGTGTTGATTTACCGCTTCCCGACGTTCCGACAATCGCCGCAAACTCACCGTCGGCAACCGACAGATTAACTCCGTCAAGAGCCTTCACGACAGTATCGCCGCTGCCGTAGTATTTTTTTAGATTATTTGTTTTTAAAATATCCATAACATTAACCTCCATAGTAAAATAGTGTATGCAAATCTTGTTTACATACACTATTATAAAACACAATTCTTTCTGAAATCTTTCGAAAAAGTGACAGTTTTGAAAGATTCAATTTTTAGGCAAAAAAACCGAAAAAATACTGCCCCTTCCTATATTGGAACTGACTTTTACATATCCGCCTTCTTTTGATATGATTTCACGAACAAGATACAGCCCTATCCCCACTCCTTTTTCATCGCTCACTGACGGTGAACGATAAAATCTCATAAAAATTTTAGTCGTTTCTTCCTCTCTTATTCCAATGCCCGTATCAGCTATATCAATCCTTACAAACATTTCATATTCACTTGCGCTGACGTTTACTCTTCCTCCGTCAGGAGTGTATTTTAAGGCATTGTCTATGATGTTTGACAACGCCTCCCCTGTCCACTTTAAATCAAATACTGCTGTTAAATCACCTGCATTTTCTACGGTAAGTTCAATATGCTTTTGTATAGCAGCCTGAGTAAAATCAATATTATCAAACAAGTCATTTATTAGGTTTTTACGTGGGACAACTTCAACAATTCCGTTTTCAAGACGCGATACCTTGACTAATGATTGAATAAGGAAATTGAGTTTTTCTGTCTGAATATTTATATTTGAAATCAATTCTTTCGCATTTTTATTCAAGCCCGACTGCTCATTCAGTAAATCCGTGTAAAGCAGGATATTTGCAATCGGTGTTTTAGTCTGATGCGATATATCACTGACTAACGCTTTGACTGCGTTCTGCTCCTTTGAAATCTTATTACGCGCAGTTTCCCCTGCGGTTAAGTAACGGTACATCTTGCTCTCAAGCTTTGACATCTGCGACTCTGTAAAATTGTCCTCCGAAAATTGATTATTTACAGCATCATCAAGCATTTTATCAATACTCTTTAAAACATTTACCGTTCTGTAATATATAAGCACAGCAAAAGCTATCGCCAGAATTACTACCAGAATTACAATTACTTTTCCCATATATATCCTATCCCATATACCGTTTTTATCGGCGCATCCGGCAATTTTTCACGCAGTCGCCGCACTGCAACCGATAACGCATTGCCTTCCACAAATTCAGCCCCCTCAGTCCATATTCTGTCTATCAGCATATCCCTTGAAAGTGTACGTCCTCGATTATTTACAAACAGTTTTAACAGTTTTTGCTCGGTTTTGCTGAGTTCTATCGGCATTCCGTTATTTACAAACATCATTGTATCAAAATTAAAATCAAAACCATCCTCTTTAAACACACTGTCAGCATGTTCATTACGCCGCAAAACAGCATTTACACGCGCACGCAATACGGCAAGTGAAAACGGTTTTGTTATGTAGTCGTCAGCGCCGCTTTCAAGCCCCGCCACAATGTCCGTTTCCATATCGTTTGCAGTAAGAATTATAATCGGAACATTACTCATTGTTCGTATTTGCCGACAAAAATCCAAACCACTGCCATCAGGAAGGTTAATGTCAAGAATTATAAGTTCTATATCCGTATTAAATAAATTACGAGCTTCCAAGATGCTGTAAGCCTGTACTGTCTTGTCTGACAAAAAAGACAGTGCAATACCGTTATTTAAAGATTTATCGTCTTCAACTATCAAAATGTTCATGTTTTTTCTCCGAAAATTTTTATTAAATTATATTTCTCATCAGATTATATGTCAATAATTTTAAATAAAAATTTATATAAATTTTATAATTAAAAAGCAAGCGTAAAACGCTTACTTTAATTCAATAAGTTCTTTAGGAGAATGTGTAAGATTTACTGTTTGACCATTTTCAATTGAAATTAAATCCTCTATTCTCACACCGCCGAAACCGTCAATATAAATGCCGGGTTCTACGCTCATAACATAGCCGTTTTTTACCGTTTCACCGCACTTAGGCGCAAATGACGGTGACTCGTGAATTTCTATGCCGACACTATGACCTAATCCGTGACCGAAATTATCGCCATATCCCGCATTTTTTATTATATCCCGCGCAATCGCGTCTATGGCAGAACACTTCACGCCCTCTTGAATTGCGTCAATAGCCGCCGTCTGCGCGTGAAGTACAATATTGTATATCTCCTTCTGATGTTCATCTGCCTTACCGACTACCACTGTACGCGTCATATCCGAGCAATAGCCCTCAAAAACGCAACCAAAATCAAGCGTTAAAAAGTCTCCTTTGTCAATAACCTTGTCTGTCGCAACACCATGCGGCATTGCGCTGCGCTTACCCGATGCCGCAATAGTATCAAACGACAATGCGCTTGCGCCCTGCTTTTTCATAAAAAATTCTATCATCAAAGCTATTTCACGTTCCGTCTTTCCTGCCCTGATTTCTTTTAATACATATTCAAATGCTGCGTCACCGATTTTTTCAGCCTCCGCAATCTTTTTTATTTCATCTGCGTCCTTTATTTTCCTCTGTTCATTGATAATATTCTGCATTTCAACAAGGTCCTGATTTGTACGCAATTTTGCCCTTAGACGCTTGTATTCATGCACACTCATTATATTTTCTTCATATCCGATATATTTAGCGTTCGTCTGCGAAAACACCTTATTAAAGCCGTTTTTTATATCCATTACTACAAAGCCTTTTGCTTGTTCCTTCGCCTGTATTATATAGCGCGAATCTGTTATAATACAACATATGTCATGTGATATTAAAAGATAAGCGTCTTCTGAAGTAAATCCGCTGTAATAGAATATATTCGGATAACCCGAAATCAAAACGGCCTCATTATCATGAAGCTTTTCACGAAGCTTATCTATTCTGTTATGCACGTCAATGCCTCCAATGCAAGCTCATAACCTTTAAATCCAAGTCCGCATATCTGTCCGACACATTCAGGAACAATGACAGATGTATGCCTAAATTCCTCACGTTTATGGATATTTGAAATATGCACCTCTATTACAGGCAGCTTTACTGAACCAAATGCATCACGTATGGCGTAGGAATAATGCGTGAAAGCGCCTGGATTTATTATTATTCCGTCATATACTCCCATTGCATTATGTATTTTTTCAACAATTTCACCTTCAAAATTACTTTGGAATAAATCCGCAGATACTCCAAGTTCTTCAGCTTTTTGAGTGATTTGTTTTTCCAAATCAGAAAGAGTATTACTGCCGTAAATCTCAGGTTCACGTTTTCCAAGCATATTTAAGTTAACACCGTTTATAATAAGATACTTCTTCATTTACTCAACTCCCTGCATTTTTTCAATTTCAAACATAAGTTCATCAACTATTTTGTACTCAGGAACTTTTCTGACAATTTTACCCTTCTTAAATATAAGTCCCTCGCCTTTTCCACCTGCTATTCCTATATCAGCCTCTCTTGCCTCACCCGGACCATTTACTGCACAGCCCATAACCGCAATTTTTATAGGTGTTTTTATATTTCTTGTACGCTGTTCAACCTCATTTGCAATAGGTATAAGGTCAATCTGAGTACGACCGCAGGTCGGACACGAAATTATTTCTGCATTTTTTTTACGAAGTCCTAAAACCTGCTGAATATCATACGCAGTATAAACTTCTTCAATTGGATTTGCAGTCAGTGACACACGCATTGTGTCTCCTATTCCCATTGACAACAGAGTCCCTATTCCCACAGCTGATTTTAGTGTCCCTGATTTTAGTGTCCCTGACTCTGTAACTCCTATATGCAGAGGTATATCGGATATAACATCAAACTTTTTATATGCACTTATCATTTTAGGCACATCGGAAATTTTAATTGATACAACCATATCGGTAAAATTAAGCCCGTCCAAAATTTCAACGTGGCGCAAAGCGCTCTCTACAAGTGCATCCGATGTTACTCCACTATATTTTTCAAGCAAATCCTTTTCAAGCGAGCCGCCATTTACTCCTATCCTTATAGGAATATGACGTTCCTTAGCCATATCAACAACTTGTCTTATTCTGTATTCATCCCCTATATTTCCCGGATTTATTCTTATTTTATCTACACCGTTTTTCATACACTCTAGCGCTAGCCTATAATCAAAATGAATATCAGCTACCAATGGTATATGAATTTGTTTTTTTATAGCTTCTATCGCCTGAGCTGCTTCCATATCCGGCACAGCCACGCGTATAATCTCACAGCCTGCATTTTCTAATTCATGTATCTGATTTACTGTTTCTGTTACATCTCGCGTATCCGTATTACACATAGACTGTATCGCTATCGGATTATTACCGCCGATTTTAATACCGCCGATATTTACTACTCTTTTCATCGTATTATTGCTCCTTTGTTGTGAACGAAACTATATCGGTCGTATATTCTTCGCCGTCCCACACAGTATAAAACCTCCAGAAGTATTCTGTGTTTGGCGCAAGCGTCATATTTGCGTCCTCCTTGAGGTCATACAGATATGTAATTGTTCCGCTCTTATCTGTAATGACTTTATGCAGAAGCGCAGCAGCCTGTGGCGACAATTCGTTAAAGTCGGCCTTATACTTATAGCCTTCCTCAGGCAACTTGAATTTCTGCATACTGTCGACAGATGTTCCAAAATAGAAGCCATACTCTATTGCCGGATTATATTCGGTTATGTCCTCTGCCATACAACTTCCGTTAAGTACAGCGTTGTCAGCAGTAATATCAGTGGTTTCGGCCTCAAGGAATGAAAAATCAACCGGTCTTTGCGCATATGTAGTAAATGTGCCGTTCCTGTCCCAATAGCGTACCCCCTCACTGACAAGGTACATACGGTAATAATATGTACTATTTTCTTTAAGGTACAACCCGCTCTTGTTTGCATCTATTACCGCAGTAACATTTGCTCCAATAAAGTCATTTGTACTCTCCGTATTAACAATTATATTGTCCTCTTTGCAGACTAACATTTTACCGTCCTTTGTTGAAAGCTTATCGCGGCTGTCACATATAAGTACGCCTATTTCCTCAGGTATCGGTTCTTTTGCTTTAAGGTCTATATCATATTGAAGCATTACATTTTTTGACGTAGTGTATTCCCTAACCGATGCATTTGATACTGTTTTTGCCCCGTTTATCTCTTTTTCTACCGCCATTGGCACAGAATTTATAGGCGCAGATGTCGGTACGAGCGTCGATGTAGGCGTCGGCTTTAGTGTTGTAATTGTCACAACAGAGGCTTCGCCATCATAATCAACCTTGTGTCCAAATGCTTCCGACACCGCCCTTAACGGCACAAAGGTTTTGTCATATACAATAACAGCAGGCTTATCTAAATGTATTCCCTCACCGTTTTTATATATAGTGTCTGAATTTATGGCAAGCGATATTTTAGTATCGGCAAATGTCGCTCCCACCGTTTTTGTTTCATCATTCCAACTTATATCAGCTCCTAATTTTTCAAATATACCGCGCATCGGAACAAATGTATAGCCGTCGTCTATATAGGGTGCTTCGGCAAATTCCGCTTTTTCTCCGTCGATTACCACGCTTATCCCGTCTGCATATGCGTCAGATGACATTAGTGTTAATGCGAATAATATTGCACATATTTTTTTCATTTTGTATTTTCTCCTCCTAAAATAATCTCATTATATCATGGAATGATATAAACAGCACAAACAATAACAACAGTGCCATACCTGTCATATGAACCCATCCTTCTTTATCTGGCGGTATAGGCTTTTTACGTATCATTTCAAGCAGTACAAACAATATCCGTCCTCCGTCAAGCGCAGGTATCGGCAATAAATTGAATATTCCTAAATTTATTGTTAATAGCGCAACAAGATTAAGCACATTAAGCAAGCTGTATTTACCTGAATTTACTGCGTTGTTAACCTCGCTTACTATTCCAACCGGGCCTGACATCTCGTCTATGCCGATTTTACCTGTTATCATTTGCCAGAACGACTGATATACAAGCTTAACAGTAAATTTAGTTTCATTATACGTTTCACCCCATACGTTAAAGAAATTTATATCCTTCAATTCAGGAGTAAAACCTATTATATACCGTACAGTATTCTGAGTTTCGCCCACAAGCTCATCTTTCTTAGGAAGTTCATCGCTGTATTCGGTAAATTGCCCCGTTGTATAGCCATTTATGGAACTGTCTATCTGTACACCCGTATCCGTATATGTTGCATTTATAATCTGCTCTGTCGGTCTAAAAGTAAAATCCAGCTTTTCATTTCCGCGCTTTACCTTAATCGTTGCTGTTTCATCTTTTGTAAAGCTCTGTGTATACAATGCTATATCATTATAAAAGCTTACATGCTTACCGTTTATTTCAATAATCTTATCACCCTGCTGTATTCCTGCCTGCTCTATATAACTATTTTTAACAACTGTATCAATGACATTTGTACGTATAGGCGAAATCATTGGTACAATAATTAAAAACAGCATAAATCCAAGAATAACATTTACTGTGCCGCCTGCCAGCAATACAAGAAGTCTTTTCCATGCCTTTTGATTGGTAAAAGCTCTCGGGTCAGTATTATCTGCTTCGTCCTCTCCTTCAAATTTACAATATCCGCCAAGCGGCAGAGCGCGTACAGAATACTGTGTTTCACCTTTTTTTCGTTTGAAAATAACAGGTCCCATTCCCACAGCAAATTCATCAACTTTAAAATCAAGCCATTTTGCCACAGCAAAATGCCCCAGTTCGTGAAGTGAAATCATCACAAGAAACATTGCTATTGATACAATTGCAGTTATCAAATTAAACTCTCCTTTTTACAGACTATACACAATTTCACGCGCAAGTCTGTCTGCTTCAAAAATATCCTCAATTGTCGGATTTTCAATATTGTCTATTTTATTCATTGCACTATCTATTGCATCTGATATTCCCAGATACGATATTTTACCCTTTAAAAACAGCTCCACTGCTGCCTCGTCCGCACCGTTAAATACAGTCGGTTTCACTCCGCCTTGTTTAAGCGCGTCAAACGCAAGACGCAGCGCAAAAAATGTGTCTGTGTTGGGTTCTTCAAACGTCAAATTACAATATTTAGTAAAATCAAGCTCATTATCTATCATTGGAAGCCTGTGTGGATATGTAAGTGCATATTGTATAGGCAGCTTCATATCAGGCACACCAAGCTGTGCAATAACCGCATTATCACAAAACTCTACCATTGAATGCACAACACTCTGACGATGTACAAGCACTTTTATATTATCCGTTCCGAAAAGCCATTTAGCCTCAATAACCTCAAGTCCCTTGTTTACAAGAGTTGAAGAATCAATTGTCACTTTAGCGCCCATACTCCAGTTTGGGTGTTTTAACGCGTCAGACGGCGTTATATCCATAAGTTCAGCACGTGTTTTACCGAAAAACGGGCCTCCGGACGCAGTGAGTAAAATACGTTTTACTTCACTTTTTTTACGGCAGCCCTGCAACGACTGAAAAATTGCACTATGTTCACTGTCAACCGGCAATATTCTTACATTGTTTTCATCTGCAAGGCGCATTACTATATGTCCGCCTGTTACAAGCGTTTCCTTATTTGCAAGGGCAATATTCTTTTTTGATTTTATAGCTTCTATTGTCGGTTCAAGACCTGAAATTCCCACAACAGCTGTAACTACTGTCTTTGCATCGGATACTGTTGCTGCTTCTGCAAGCCCTTTTTTCCCCGATACCACCTTTATATCCGTATCGGCAAGTTTAATTTTCAAGTCTTTAGCTTTATTTTCATCAGTTACGGCAACAAGGCTTGGTTTAAACTCCCTCGCCTGCTGTTCAAGCAAGTCTGTATTTGAATGTGCCGAAAGAGCGCATATTTTTATTTGCGGATACGTACGCGCTATTTCAAGAGTTTGTGTTCCGATTGAACCCGTTGAACCCAACACTGCTATTTTATGTTCAAATTCCATTTTTTATTTCTCCGTATCAATCTAAAATGCAATCATTGCAAATATAATCATCATCAATATAATTGGTGCAATAAACATTACGCTGTCAAATCTATCCATAAATCCTCCGTGACCCGGAAATATCCAGCCAAAGTCCTTAATATTTTCATCTCTCTTTATTGATGAAGCAATTAAATCACCGATTTGCGAGCATATACCACCTACACAACCGATAGATGTAAAATACACAATCCAGTGTTGGATATTCACTATAAAATCAGTTGTTGGTAATTTGCATAGTATAAACAGATAAATTAAACAACAAATAATTGCTCCTATTACACCACCTATGGCACCTTCTATGGTTTTATTGGGACTTATATGTGGTATAAGTTTATGCTTTCCAAAAAGCTTTCCCGAAAAATACGCGAAAGTGTCTGTTGTCCACGCACATATGAATATTAAAAGCATCAATTCTGTGCTGAAAAATTCTTTGACAAATAATATGCACCACATAGAGACAGTAATATACAGAGTCAAAAAACCGCTTGCAAGAATATCTTTATAGCTTTTTTTGCTGTGACGCGTTACAATAATTAACATATATAAAAGCAGTATTGCAGTGGCTGCCATAAAAACAAAAACAAGACCAACTTCATCAATTTTTAGTATGAAATACATTGCAAGCATCATTATAATCGATGATATTCCTCCGACAGTTTTCATTAAATTGTCAGCCTTTGTTGCAGTATAACATTCATACAGCATTACAAGTGTAACCGCTCCAAGCGCGATTGTAAACACAACCGGCGGTAATAAAAGTATACCAACAAAAAGCGCAAGCGCGATAATAGCCGTGATTACTCTTGTTTTCATAATCATACACCCCCAAACCTTCGTCCCCTGTTTTGGAAATCAACAATTGCGCATCTTAAATCAGCCGGTTTAAAATCAGGCCATAATTTATCGGTAAACCACATTTCAGCATAGCTTACCTGCCACAGCATAAAGTTTGACAATCTCTGTTCGCCGCTTGTACGGATAAGCAAATCCACATCAGGCTGATTTTTTGTATACAAATGATTTTCAATCACATTTTCTGTTATATCAGAGGTATCAATTACTCTGTTTACGGCTTCTGCACAGATTTCCTTTACGGCATTTGTAATTTCTTCACGCGCTCCGTAATTAAGCGCTATATTCATCACAATACCTGTGTTATTTTTTGTAAATTCCTCTGTTTTAATTATCTGCTTCTGAATTTCCTGTGACAATTCTTTTCTTGAGCCGATAGCGCGTATAACCACATTTTCGCCTGCAAGTGTTTTTTCAGCATTCCTCAGATAATCCAAAAGAAGCGACATCAGATAATCAACTTCCTCCTTCGGGCGCTTCCAGTTTTCTGTTGAAAAGGCATACACAGTTATATATTTAACCCCGAGATTGTTTGCTTCAGTTATTATCTTTTTCAACGCTTCCGCACCTGCTTTATGTCCTGCGCTTCTCGGTAACCCCCTCTTTTTTGCCCATCTGCCGTTACCGTCCATTATTATGCCTATATGCTGCGGCAAATGCAATAAATCAATTTCCTCAATCTTTTTTTTCTTAAAAAACATTCTTTACCTCTCATATTAGCACAATACCGACAGACAGTACACAAATACTGTCTGTCGGTCTGAGTTATTTTATTAAATATTAAACCTCAAGAATTTCTTTTTCCTTTGCCGCGCAGATAGAATCAATTTCCTTTACATACTTATCTGTAAGGTTCTGAATATCCTTTTCCGCCTCTTTCTGGTCGTCCTCCGTAATCTCACCGTTCTTTTTTTGTGTCTTGAACTGCTCAAGCGCGTCACGTCTTATATTACGTATCTGAACCTTCGCTTCCTCCGTATACTTTTTAACAGTCTTTACAAGTTCTTTACGCCTTTCCTCCGTCAGAGGCGGAAAGTTTAGACGGATAACCTTGCCATCATTCTGCGGAGATATTCCAATATCAGACGCATTTATCGCCTTTTCAATTTCTTTTAGCACAGTAGCGTCCCACGGCTGAATTACCAAAAGTCTTGGTTCCGGCGAAGAAATCGAACCCACCTGCTGAATCGGCGTCATGGTACCGTAGTAATCAATTGCAACCTTATCAAGCACAGATGCATTAGCGCGTCCTGCTCTTATAGTTTTCAACTCGCCTGCATAACCATCAATTCTCTTTTCCATTTTTGCTTCTATTTCAGGATATTTTCCCATTATTTTGTCCTCCTCTTTATTTAAAGTTTACCATTATTGTTAACCAATGTTCCTATTCTCTCACCCTTAACCGCACGCACAATGTTTACGGGGTCATTAAGCCCGAATACGAGTATAGGCATATCATTATCACGGCACATTGAAGCCGCTGTGGAGTCCATGACTCCTAAATTCTTTGAAAGTATATCACTGAAGGAAAGTACATCATATTTTTTTGCATCGGGATTTATATTCGGGTCACTGTCATATACAGCATCAACTTTTTTTGCAAGAAGTATAACATCCGACTGTGTTTCAACTGCCCTTAATGCAGCAGCCGTATCCGTTGACATAAACGGATTTCCCGTTCCGCAGCCGAATATTACAACCCTGCCTTTTTCAAGATGACGCTCAGCCTTACCTCGTATATAAGGTTCAGCCACCTGACGCATTTCAATTGCAGTCTGAACACGCGTCTGAACACCACAGTTTTCCAATGCACTGCAAAGAGCTAGCGCATTTATTGCAGTGGCAAGCATTCCCATATGGTCGGCTCTGGTTCTGTCCATATTTTCACTGCTTCTGCCGCGCCAGATATTACCGCCGCCAACAACGATTGATACCTGAACACCCATATCGGCTATCTTTTTGATATTTTCACTTATAAGCGCTATTGTCTTCTCATCAAGACCAAAGCCGTTTTCTCCTGCAAGCGCTTCACCGCTGATTTTAAGAAGCACCCGTTTGTACTTAGCCTTCATTGTAAAATCCTCCTTTGATTATATTAAATATATTATACTATGAATTAGCAAATATTTCAACATAATTTTTTACAATTTATCAACATAATAAGGAGAAGGGATTTCCCTTCTCCTACATACTACCATATAACTACCCTATCTTCAGGTTTTACATACATTCCGTCAGTTTCCGTTATACCAAACTCCTCATAAAATTTGTCCTGATTTACGACAACTCTGTTTACACGTATTTTATCTGCACTATGAACATCAACACTTGCAAAATACTGCGACATTTCACGCGGCATTGTAGACGCCCAGCAGGCGGCCATACTTCTGTAAAGCGTTTTATAATCGGGATTTTTAAGCTTTGACGCAATCTCTGTAATGCAAGATAAAGCCCCCTGATCCGCTACATTTTCACTTAATGTAAGAGTGCCGTTCATCGGTATTCCTGCAACAGCCTCCTGTCCGTCATAGAACTTAACCATTTTATCGCATAAATTCTGAAATGCCTTATAGTCCTCTTCCGTCCACCAGTCGGCAGCATTACCGTTTTCATCAAACTTTGCACCGTTGTTGTCAAACGCGTGAGTGATTTCGTGCGCAATTATATATCCTATACCTCCCAGATTCTGCTCATATGATGCTTTCACATCATACATAGGCGGCTGAAGTATTGCCGCAGGAAAAGTTATATCGTTAGATGTCGGACTGTAACAGGCATTAACCGTAAACGGATACATAATCCACTTTGTCTTGTCAACCTCAGTACCCTGAAGTTCTATCGTCTTCTGCCTTGATACTCTCGCTTTGTTTATGATATTCTCAAAATAACTTCCGCCCTCTTTTACAGACCTTATTTCAACCTCGTCAAGCTCCGTTTCCCACGTATCGGGATAGCCGATTTTAACTTTTATATTATTAAGCTTATTTATTGCCTTTTTCTTGGTTTCTTCGCTCATCCAGTCATTATCCAACAGCCGCTCACGATAAACTGCTATTATATCCTGTACCATTTTTTCAACATCTTCTTTGGCTTTCTCTGAAAAATATCTCTCTGCATACATTTCACCTATATATTCGAGCATCATACTCTGCACGTGTACTGCTGCGCGTTCCTCATCTGTATAGTTTCCCTCCACTCCCATAAATTCCTGCTTAAAAGTATCTGAAGCGTCAGAAAACTCCCTGTTGAATGCGCCGCTGTATGCGTCCAACAGCAAATATTTGCCATATGCTTTTAAGGTATCTATATTATCGTTATTAAAAAGCCGCGCAAATTCTTTTGCAACACCCACATCTGCAACCGCAATTTTATCCTCTTTCTTTAATTTGCTTTCCTCAAATACCTTATCCATATCTACATTCGGAGACATCTCTTTTATTTCATTCATTGTAAACAAGTTATACATTTTATCAACATTGCTGTAATCCTCAGGATTAAGCATTTTTGCAGCAAGCATTTTACCAAACTCATAACATTGAGTCGTCATATTCTCAGCGCCTTCCTCAGATTCTCCGCTTAAAGTGAACAAAGTCTTAACATATTTTAAATATGAGTTTTTCTGCGCTTCTGTTCCATTTTCATAAAAATCCTTTGACATATTAGGAGCGATTATACCAAAATACAGCATATATTTTGTGCTGTCCTTGTAATCAATCGTAAGGTTGAAACCCATATACAATATAGAGCTTATTTCTTCCAGCGTAACACTCTGTGCATTTAGCAAATCATCCGTCGTCTGCGCCTGACTTATCAAATCGAGATACTTTTTTATCGGTGTAATGCCTGCCTTGTTCCTCGCGTCCATATCCAGAAAGTTATTATAAACATCTGCAATTTTCTGTTCCTTTGTTCCTTTTTTGTGAGGCTTTGAAATTATTTCTTTTATAATTTCAGCTACTCTTTCATCTGATTCATCTGCCAAATCATAGAGAGTTCCTGCGGCGGTACGTCCGCGCTTCATTTCAAGCGAATTAAGAACGTCCTTATTTACGGCAGCATAAAAATCGTCGCGTTCATTTGTGCCGAACAGTGAGTATACCCGCTCAATAAACAACTCCATCTGCCGCTTTGTTACAAGCTCGTCAGGCGAAAAAACTCCATCACCCGTTCCGGCTGCAATTCCTGCGTTAAACACTTCTGAAAGCTCTGTTTTGGCCCATTCTGGAATATCCGTAAATTCCTCCGCAGGTATGGCAACTCTTTTATTATGACCCGTTGGTTCAGGCAGTTCTCCAAATGCCCGTTTCAGCATTACAAGTGCCTCCGCCCGCGTAACAGTCTTTCCCTCATACAGTCCGCCGTCCTCATATCCCTGTATAATATCCGTAAGCTTAACGCCTGCATTGTAATCGTCCGCCGCAGTTAAAAGCATTTGCGCCGTTTCTCCGCGCGTTATACTATTATCCTCATGTTAGTCATCAATGCAAGCGCTAACACAGCCGCAAAAATCTTTTTCATTTTCATAACGCTTCTCCTTCTTATGTAGTAATTCAATTTTAGTATTGTGATTTTGAAATGTCAATATACATAGGATAAAGTTTATAAAAATTTAAGATTTAATCGATTTATAACAAAAGCCTGTGCTAACACAGGCTTTCATTTTCACTTTTCTATTATCGCTTTTAAGTTATCTATTCTTTCAGGGTTATCCTTTGACGCCCATTCTTTTAGCATATCACAGGGGAAACTGTCACACTGTCCGCAATGTTCGTTTTGTTTGCTGTCGCAACAGGTGTACAGGTCACATTTACCCCAAAATACCGTTCCTTTAATATTTTTACAACCGCCGCAATTCTGCTCCTCCTTATATTTGCACAAATCGCAGTCAATACCGCATATGCTGTAATTAGCCATCGTACATATCTCCATTTCTGATTTCTTTTTTAATCAATTCCATAATATATGGATTGTTTTCTTCACTTAAAGGTAGAAAAAAAGCTGTGTATTTGCACTTTTTATATTGTCCGCCGTCAAGAATAAAGTTATATCCTTCTTCACATTTTGAGTTGCAGCTTTTGCAGTCCGAAGATTTTTTTATATCCGCTTTCATTTTTTTCGGTAGAGTATCAAGAAAATCCTGATACTTCGCAACATTTTTAGCATAAATTCGTATTTTCATCCCTGTTTTTCTATGCACAAAATTTATAAGAGCCTTTTTATTCAACGTGTAAGAAGCTGTATATCCGCTTTTCGCCTCTTTAATATCACATTTACAGCCAATTCCCATAAGATATGTATTTAATTCATCAATAAAATCAGTCCATCTCTTATCTGCGCTATCTAAAAACATATTATATTTATCTTCCATAAGTTAACCTCCTTTTGTCATATTTTATACAATCAAATGTTTATTTGTCTTGTAAAAATGCGACATCTTTAAACGCTTTCGTTTTTGCATCTGTTATTGTCATAGAATGATATTTACGAAATTCCTTCAATAGATGAGATTGGTCTGTATATCCGTATTTTTCAACTGCGTCCATAGAATTAAATCCGCCGTTAAAAAGCGTTTCCTGCCACAAGCATTGATAGCGTACAAGCGTAGAAAGACTTTTCGGTGCAATACTCATGTATTCACGAAATAACCGTTCAAGCTGTCTTTTGCTGATATGTAAATCACGAGCTAAAAAATCAATCTTCATACTCCCTTTTTGCTGTATCATCATATCAAGCGCAGTCAATACCGTCATATTCAACCGTTCAGGGTGCAGGTTTTTCAGCAGATATTCCTCAACGATTTTAATTCTGTCAGCTATCGTTACAGTATCAAACAAACGCGGTTCTATTGCTCTTTTCAATTTCGGAAAATACTGCTCCACATCAAAAAAACCATTTTTTACACTGCATATATCCTCCTCAGCAAAAACAATCGCACCCCAAGAATAAAACCGTATTCCAAAAGCTGACACAAGCCTTCCCTGTCTTTCCGTATAATCGGAGATAAAATATGCATCATCAATACCACAGAAACGATTTGATATTCTATTGTCAGTATAATCAATATTAAATACTATATCCATACATGTATCGGGAATTATAAGCCGACTGTTATCCCCCGTTTTTATGTACGGCTTTTTCGAACCCCAAAAGCACCGTATAAACGGCTTTAACGCGTCACACGGTGCTATTTCAATATGTTCTTCCGACTTTTCAAATGGTCTTGCAGTAATAGGGGTATATATTTTATAAAAATCAGGTATATTCATTTTAATCAATCACTCTTGACGCCAGCTTCTCAACATTTTCACGTCTGAATTCTTCAAATCTGTCTTCCTCAATCGCCAGTCTTATTCTTTCCATAAGCTCATTATAGAAATAAAGATTATGCAGTACAGACAACCGCATTGCAAGCATTTCCTTTGCCTTAAACAAATGTCTTATATATGCTCTTGTATAGTTTCTGCATGCAGGACACTGACATTCGCTGTCAATTGGTCGTGTATCCAGTTCATATTTCTGATTCATCAGGTTCATTGTTCCGTTACGTGTAAAAATAAACGCGTGACGCGCATTACGCGACGGCATAACACAGTCAAAAAAATCAACTCCGCGCGCTACCGCCTCTATTATATTCGATGGTGTTCCAACACCCATTAAATAACGAGGTTTATCAACCGGCGCATACGGCAGAACAACATCAAGAATATGATACATTTCCTCGTGTGTTTCACCAACCGCAAGACCTCCTATTGCATAGCCTGCTAAATCAAGCTCCGCAATTTTTTTCATATGCTCAATTCTTATATCGTCAAAAATTCCGCCCTGATTTATTCCAAATAAAAGCTGTTCTTTATTTATCGTGCCTTCAAGCGAATTAAGACGTTTCATTTCCTCCTTACAGCGTACAAGCCATCTATAAGTCCTGTCAACCGATTGTTTTACATAGTCATATGGCGCGGGATTTTCTATGCACTCATCAAACGCCATTGCAATAGTCGATGCGAGATTTGACTGTATCTGCATACTTTCCTCCGGTCCCATAAAGATTTTATGACCGTCAATATGCGAGGCAAAGCTCACACCTTCTTCTGTTATCTTACGAAGTCCCGCAAGCGAAAACACTTGAAATCCTCCGCTGTCAGTTAAAATAGGTCTGTCCCAGTTCATAAACTGATGCAGTCCGCCAAGCTCTTTGACCACTTTATCACCCGGACGCAAATGCAGGTGATATGTATTTGACAATTCAACCTGACAGCCTATATCTTTTAAATCAGCAGTTGAAACTGCGCCTTTAATAGCGGCAATAGTGCCTACATTCTGAAATACCGGTGTTTGTACTGTGCCATGCACCGTATGAAATTCGCCTCTTCTGGCATTTCCGTTTTGATGAAGTATTTTAAACATAATTATCTCCTATTTAATAAATATACATTGCATCTCCAAAGGAAAAGAAACGATATTTTTCCTTTACAGCCTCTTTGTATGCTGACAGAACATTCTCCCTGCCTGCAAGCGCGGACACAAGCATTATAAGTGTAGATTCAGGCAGATGAAAATTTGTAACAAGCGCATCAATTACACGAAAATCCTTGCCCGGATAGATGAATATATCCGTCCAGCCAGTTTCAGACTTTAAAGGAAGTCCTTTGAGTCCTGCCGTTTCTAAAACACGCGTTGCCGTTGTTCCTACCGATACTACTCTTTTCCCCATCGCCTTTGTTTTATTCACTAAATCTGCTGTTTCCTTACTTAGAATATAGAACTCAGAGTGCATTTTATGGTCAAGAATATCCTCCGCTTTTACGGGTCTAAACGTACCAAGACCGACATGCAGTGTTACATACCCTACATTTACTCCTTTATTCTTTATCTTTTCTAAAAGCTCGTTTGTAAAATGCAGTCCTGCGGTAGGCGCTGCCGCTGAACCGGGATTTTTTGCATATACCGTCTGGTATCTGTCCTTATCTTCAAGTTTTTTTGTTATATACGGCGGAAGCGGCATTTCACCCAGTCTGTCAAGAACCTCCTCAAACACACCTTCATATTCAAAACGCACAAGACGATTACCATCGTTAATGACATCAATAACCTCAGCCTTCAAGTCACCGTTTCCAAAGATAAATCTTGCTCCCGGTTTTGCTTTTCTGCCCGGTCGTAATATTACCTCCCAGTCATTTAACGTATGCTTATGTAAAAGCAGAAATTCTATTGCTGCGCCTGTTCCTTCTTTAGTTCCGTACAACCTTGCAGGAAGTACTTTTGTATCATTTAAAATGAGTGTGTCCCCTGCATGAAGTTCATCAACAATATCATAAAAATGTTTATGTCCCACCGTACCATTACTTTTATCAAGCGTCATAAGCCGCGATGAACTTCTGTCGCCAAGCGGTTCCTGCGCTATAAGTTCCTGCGGAAGCTCATAATAAAAATCAGATGTTTTCAACGTAATTACCTCGTTTTTCTATAATACTTTTATTAGTATATCAAAAAAATAAGGTTGTTGCAACTGTTTACAACAACCTTATAAAATTTTACTTAATATCACGCATTGTTAAAATTATGCCCTCAGCAATACCCTGCGCCGCCTTTTGCTGATAATCCTCAGTTGTCATATTATATACTTCTTCGGGATTGCTTATAAATCCAACTTCCGCAAGCGCGGCAGGCATGTTGCATCGTTTGGTTACAGCATGTTCTGCTGTTTTAACACCGCGATTTGTTGAATTCATATAGTACAACATTCTGTTTAAAATGTTCTTTGCAAGCTTTTCGCTTGTCGTACCGTAGGCATCTCCGTTATTTGACTCGGCATAGAAAACCTCTGTACCGTTTGCTTCCGTTGCTTCGGCAGAATTGATATGTATACTTACGAATACAGCGGCGTTTTCCTCATTCGCCTGTGTCGGACGTTCAACAAGTGATGGCAGAGTATCGCCCGTACGAGTCATTGAAACCGTATATCCCGCATTTTCAAGAATAGTTTTTACTCTGTTTGTAATTTGAAGCGTAAGTGTTTTTTCGAGCACCGCATTGCCTCCCATATAGCCAACCGCACCGGAATCACTTCCTCCGTGACCTGCATCAAGCACAACAAGCTGTTTGTTAACATTCTGCGGTTTCACCGGTTTTTCAGCCGGTTTAACCTCCGGAGTTTGCGTTTCCTGCGGAACAATCGGTTGAGTAATAATTTTTCTTGTCATCACATCAATTGTAATTTGATTTGATGCATTCTGATTTATCGAATAGCTTCTCAGATTCTCAACGTCAATCACCACTCTTGCCCGTTCGTCATCATCTCCAAGACGTATTGAAGTCACTCCGCATTCATTAACGGCCGTATTTTCTGTAACACCGCCAAGCTTAATATTAGGAAGATCCACAACTACACGCTCGGGAGCCTTAAGCTCAAAATCCGAATAGTTCTCAATATCGCCGTCTGCGTCAATTGTTACGCTAATTCTATTATCTCCTGTTACATCATATGAAACGCCCGTAACATGAACAGGCTCCTCAGCTATCGGTTCATCAATAACCGGCTTCTCATACGACGCATTATAATCTTCGGAATCAATTATAATAG
>CAJTUY010000028.1:0-8915 GCA_910579415.1 uncultured Clostridia bacterium
CTTGAAACGCATCAGCTTGATAAGCTGAAATGGCAGGTAAAGCGTGTTTATGAAAATGTACAGATGTACAGGGAGCGTATGGACGAAGCAGGAGTAAAGCCTGAGGACATCAAAACTCTTGACGATATATCAAAGCTGCCGTTTACGACAAAACAGGATTTAAGGGATTATTATCCATTTCAGCTCCTTGCAGTGCCTAAAAGAGATATTGTAAGAATACAGGCATCGTCCGGTACTACGGGAAAGCAGATTGTTGCAGGTTATACCAGAGGCGACCTTGACCAGTGGTCAAACGGTTTCGCACGTCAGCTTGTAGCGGCGGACGGAGATGAAAAATCGCGTGTGCAGGTTTCTTACGGTTACGGTTTGTTCACGGGCGGACTCGGTGCGCATCAGGGCGCGGAAAAAGTCGGCGCTATGGTAATACCGACGTCGTCGGGAAATACAGAAAGACAGATACGCTTTATGTGCGATTTGGGAAGTACGCATCTTTGCTGTACGCCGTCATATGCTATGTATCTTGGCGAAACGGTAAAGGAAATGGGCGTAAAAAATCAGCTTAAGCTTAAAGCAGGTATATTCGGAGCTGAGCCGTGGACGGAGGAAATGCGTAAGCAGATTGAGGAGGCACTCGGAATCAGAGCGCATGATGTTTATGGTCTGACTGAAATTATGGGTCCCGGTGTTTCGTATGAGTGTGAAATGCAGCAGGGTATGCACATTTGTGAGGATATGTTTATAGCGGAAATAATTGACCCTGATACCGGCGAAGTATTGCCGAAGGGGTCTTTCGGAGAGCTTGTTATAAGCACAATAACAAAAGAAGGTCAGCCGCTTTTGCGTTACAGAACGCGCGACCTTTGTACGCTTGATTATTCGCCGTGTGAGTGCGGCAGAACGCACGTCAGAATGAAAAAGCCTGCGGGCAGAACTGACGATATGCTTATTATACGCGGCGTTAACGTATTCCCATCGCAGATTGAAGAAGTGCTGTTAAAGAACAGTATCGAGGTATCTCCAAACTATCAGATTATAGTTGACAGAGTTAATAATACAGACACTTTTGATATAAATGTAGAGCTTAGCCCGAAATTTAACGGTGATGTTGAGGCAGAAAAGCATAAGCTTGAAACCCAGCTCCGTTCAATGCTCGGAATCGGAGCTAAGGTTCACTTGCTAAGACCAAAGTCAATTGTAAGAAGTGAAGGAAAAGCAAAACGCGTAATAGACAACAGAAATTTACACTGATATTGAGGGGATAATGATTGCATTGTCCCCTTTAAGTATAGCTTAATAATATACAGAAAGGGATTTAATTATGAAACTTTGTATTGCTTTTGCTCTGCACAAGGTCTTGTAAAGGCGGACTTGTACAGAGCGGATAAGGAAGTCCGCCTTTTGGACCTTGTATTCATCAAATAAATGAAAAGGAGCAAGGTCTTATGATTAAAACTACAATAAAAGAATTAAGATATTTTTTAATATTATGGGTTACACAATCGCTTTCAACGCTTGGAAGTTCAATTACAAGTTTTGCGCTGATACTCTGGTCATATCAGGAGCAGAGGTCAGCTCTTACCACTGCGCTTTTGTCGGTATGCTCATATGCGCCGTATGTGATAATGAGTATATTTGCAGGTGCATTGAGCGACAAGTGGAGTAAAAAAGCTATAATGCTTGTGAGCGATACGTTTGCGGCAGTATGTACAGTTACTGTACTAACACTGTTTTGCGCGGGACAATTAAGAATATGGCATTTGTATGCGCTTAATGCGCTGTCGGGGCTTATGAATACGGTTCAGCAGCCTGCGTCAGATGTAGCAGTAAGTTTGCTTACGCCTAAGAAGTATTATCAGAAGATAAGCGGTATGCGTTCTTTTTCAAATTCTCTTAACAGTATACTTGCGCCTTCTTTGGCGGCGGCAATATTTGCTTTTGCAGGTTTAAAGGCGGTTATAGTGTTTGATTTAATAACGTTTGTTATTGCATTTTCTGCGCTGCTGTTTTTTGTGAAAATTCCTGATAATAAGAGAATAAAGAGCAATGAGAGTTTTTTGAGTTCGTCTAAATCCGGACTGGAATACCTGTTTAAAAATCGTGGTATTCTGGATTTGATATTGTTTCTTGCGATGATAAACTTTACAGCGTCAATGTTTAATGCAGTTTTGCCTGCGCGGCTTATTCCTACCGACGGCGGCAATAATACATACGGACTTATCAATACAGTATCGGGAGCAGCAATGTTGGCAGGAAGTGTACTCGTGTCGGTACTGCCGGCACCTAAGAGCAGGGTGCGCGCAATATGTAATTCATTGCTTTTGTCAATGAGTACCGAAAATTTTATGCTTGCATTTGGCAGGAGTGTTCCTGTATGGTGTATAGGGTCAGTTCTCGGGTGGATTTGTATACCTGTTATGAATGGCAATATGGATACGCTTTTCAGAGGTTATATTCCGATACATATGCAGGGACGCGTATATTCGGCGAGGAATACACTGCAATTTTTCACAATACCGATTGGGTATGTTTTAGGTGGATTTCTTGTGGATAAGGTTTTTGAACCTTTTATGGCAGTTCAGCAAAGCAACAGCATTTTCTGTGTATTATTCGGAGCGGAAAAAGGCTCGGGCGCTGCATTTATGCTGCTAATACTTGGTTTTGTAGGTGTAGCTACCTGTCTGGTGTTCAGGAAAAGTAAGAATATATGGAAAGTGGAGAAATAGAAGAAGGGACTGCTGTGCAGTTCCTTTTTTCTAGGTTGCGATTTACCAAAGCAGAGTTTTTTTATATTAACCTCCTTTCGTATGTATTTAAGTGCATTAAAAAATGCATAGCCGAAGCTATGCACAGAAAAACGCATAGCCTCAACCAATGCAACTTAGTTTGTTTACTTCAATTATCGGTAAGCAAAAAGAAGTATGCGTTTTTTACATAAAAAATGCGTACCAATAATTGCTTCTTTATTAAACTAAGTTGCACGAATATTATATCGGTTTTTTCAAAATTTGTCAAATAAAATATATAACATCATCGTATATTTTTTATACTTGCAAAAAGCAAATGAATGTAGTACAATAACCATATAGCAATTGAAGGGAGAAATATCGTTAAATATGATAGTAATAGCCGCTACGAAGAATAAAGGCAAAGTCAGGGAAATGCAGGAGATACTGTTTCCGCTTGCCATTGAGATAATATCACAGGAGGAAGCAGGTATTGAGCTTGACGTTGAGGAAACCGGCGATACCTTTGAGCGAAATGCCCTTTTAAAAGCGCGCGCTGTGGCAATGGTGTGCGATTATCCTGTTCTTGCAGATGATTCGGGACTGTGTGTGGATGCTCTCGGGGGAGCGCCGGGCGTACACAGTGCAAGATATGCGGGCGAGGATGCAACCAATTCAGAAAAAATAAATAAGCTTCTTAATGAGCTTGGAAATAATGACAACAGAAACGCTAAATTTGTTACATGTGTGGCATTTATCATGCCAGATGGTACGGAAATTATAGCAAAGGGCGAGGTAAAAGGACATATAACACATGCGCCTGAGGGTAATAACGGTTTTGGCTATGACCCAATATTCTTTTCCGATGAACTTGGAAAAACCTTTGCCCAGAGCAGTGACGAGGAAAAAAACAGCGTGAGCCATCGCGGACGCGCGCTGAGAAGCTTATATGAGAAGTTAAAGGAGATGTAATTATGTTAGAAGATGTGTATCTGGAGTATTTGGTAAAGAAAAAGAAAACAGGAGGACAGGCGGCACTTGTTGCGCTGATATGCCTGCTTGGTATAGTATTGTCATTTGTTTTTCTTGCACTTACTTTTGTAGTTGGCGTCAGTATGCAGCAGGCAGGAACCGGTATTGGACAGATAGTAAGTTTTGTGGGACTTTTGCTTATTGCGGCAGTATGGTACGGCGCGTATCTGCTTATTACAATGCAGAATGTTGAATATGAATACATATTGACAAACAGCGAGCTGGACATTGACAAAATTATGTCTAAAAAGGGCAGAAAGCCGATAGTAAGCTTTGATTTTAAGGATATTACCGTATGCGCAGCGGTAGAGGATAATGAGCATAACGGCGATTATAAAAATATCAAGGCAGATAAGGTTTATGATGTTGTAGGCGATGCTTCAAGAGGCGGAGTTTATTTTGCCGATCGAATAGGTGAGAAGGGTGAGCGGATAAGGGTATTATTCCAGCCTACCTCTAAGATGATTACTTCTGCAAAGAAATACAATCACAGAAATATATTTCTCATGGAGGAATAGTATATGAAAGCATGTTTTGCTTCTGAAATGCGCGCTGTTGATAAAGCTGCGGAGGAAATAGGCGGTATACCAAGTATTGTGCTTATGGAAAATGCCGCTGCTGAGTGCGTGAAAGCTTTAAATGAAGACTTTTTGGATTTAAAAAATAAGAGGATTGCCGTATTCTGCGGTAAGGGAAATAACGGCGGCGACGGCTTTGCAATAGCCCGCCGCCTTTATCAGCTAGGCGCGGAAGTGACGGTTTATCTTGTATGCGGCAATGAATTTAAGGGTGATGCAAAAACCAACTTTGACATCATTAAAAAGATGAATGTAAATATTGACGTTATATATGACACAGAAAATCTGAATTACATTATACGTGCAAGCGATATTGTAATAGATGCTATTTACGGCACTGGCATATATGGCATTGTCGGTGGTATAAGCTATGATGTTATAAACGAGATAAACGAAAATTCAAAATATACGTTGTCTGTTGATGTGCCGAGCGGAATAAATTCAGATAGCGGCGAAATCTGCGGTATATGCGCAAAGGCGGACAGGACTGTTACTTTTGCCGCATATAAGGTGGGAATGCTTCTTTTTCCTGCCGCAGATTATGTAGGCAGGGTAACAGTTGCGGATATTTCAATACCTGACTATATACTTGAGGGACAGGATATAAAAATCAATATCACAGATGATGAGCTTGTACGCGATAATTTCCCCAAGCGTGAGAATAACTCTCAAAAAGGCGATTACGGCAAGCTTCTGGTAATAGCAGGCTCAGAGGGTATGTCGGGAGCGGCGTATCTTTCATCACAGTCGGCTGTAACAGCTGGAAGCGGACTTGTGACGCTTGTGGTTCCTGCTTCGATAAATACTGCAATGGAGGCTAAAACCACTGAGGTGATGACCTGCCCTGTCGAAGATATAAGCGGACATATATCATTCGGAGCGCAGGAAAAGATACTTGAACTTCTGAAAAAAGCGGACGCAGTGCTTATAGGTCCGGGATTGGGCAGAAGTATTGACGCTGTAAGAATAACGGAAATGGTACTTGCGGAGTCAAAAGTGCCTGTGATAGTAGACGCTGACGGTATAAATGCGGTTGCAAAAAATATGGATATTCTGCGTCGTTCAACATGTCCTGTTATATTTACTCCGCATACAGTGGAAATGTCGCGTCTTACGGGACTTGAAAAAGACTATATAGAAGAAAACAGAATTGTTGTATCGAGTGAATTTGCCGATGAATATGGCGCGACTGTTATTTTAAAGGGACACCATACAATAGTAACAGCTGAGAACGGAAATCAATATATTAGTATTACAGGCAACCCCGGTCTTGCCACAGGCGGAAGCGGTGACGTTCTTGCGGGTATACTCGCGTCCTTTGTTGCGAGAGGAATTGACGAAACCATGTCTGCGGCTATGGCAGTTTACATACATGGCATGGCAGGTGACATAGCAAAGGAAAAATATGGTATAGAATCGGTTACAGCAACTGAAATTATGAGGGGTATCCCCTATGCTATGAGGCAAATTTTACAGGTGGAAAAGAATTAAAAAATGTGCTATAATTAAGGAGTATTGATAATGGATAAACGTACATGGGCTGAAGTAGACCTTGATGCAATTGCCCATAATATAAGGGAAATAAGAAAAATAACAAATCCGAATGCGAAAATAATGGCGGTAGTAAAGGCAGACGCATACGGACACGGTTTTCTGGAGGTTACAAAAACGCTTCTTGAAAACGGTGCAGATAGACTTGCCGTAGCCGTATTGCAGGAGGGTAAGCAGTTAAGAAGTCGCGGAGTAACAGTGCCTATATTGATTTTAGGCGCAAGCGGTGAAGAAACTGCGGAGGAAATAATCAATTTTGACATAACCCCCAGCGTGTTTACGTATGATTTTGCAAAAGCTCTGTCTTATGAAGCGGAGAAAAAAGAAAAGGTTACTAAAATTCATATTAAGATAGACACGGGAATGAGCCGGATAGGCTTTTTGGCAGGGGATAACAACGAAGAAATAGTTGAAGAAATAATAAAAATATCAGAGCTTCCCTATATTGAGATTGAGGGGATATTTTCACATTTTGCAGCTTCCGATGAATGTGGCAGGGAATATACCCTGATGCAGTACGGACGTTTTATGGACGTATGCGAAAGTCTTAAAGAGAGGGGCTTGGACATTCCGATAAAACATATCTGCAATAGTGCAGGTATAATGATGTATCCCGAAATGCACCTAGATATGGTGCGTCCCGGTGTAATTCTTTATGGGATGTACCCATCTGATGAGGTGGATAAGAAAAGGCTTGATTTGATACCGGCAATGACGCTGAAATCTACTGTAACACATGTTAAGAGGGTTCCGTCAGGACGCGGTGTGAGTTATGGAAGGGAATACATAACCGACAGAGAAATAAAAATCGCAACAGTTCCTATCGGTTATGCCGACGGATATTTAAGAAAGCTTGCCAAAGAAGGGAAAATGATAGTAAATGGAACAAAAGTTTCAATACTCGGAAGAATTTGTATGGACCAATGTATGATTGACGTTACAAATGTCCATAATATTGATAAAGGTGACGAGGTAATCATTTTCGGACGCGAGNGGGTCACAGTTGACGACCTTGCGAAATGGCTTGAAACCATAAATTACGAGGTTTCCTGCGTAATAGGTAAGCGTATCCCGAGAATTTATACAAAAAACGGAGAGGCGGTGAAGATACTGAACTACCTTATGTAGTTCACCGAAAGCGGTACGGTGACCGCAAGAAAGAATAAAGGGGGCCTGGTTGCTTTGTCACGAACAGCAAGAGCCGATAATGAGCTTATCAGGGAACAGCTCAAAAAAGGCTATAAAGAAATGGCGGAAATAAATCTTGAACTGGCGCAGACGTGTCTGGAGGCGGATAACGAGAGTCTTTCGCTGTGTGAGGAAAAACTGACGGAGTGTGAGTAAATGTGATTGTAAAACGAGGAGATATTTATTACGCCGATTTAAGTCCGGTAGTCGGAAGTGAGCAGGGCGGAATAAGACCTGTGCTTATAATTCAGAATGACATCGGGAATAAATACAGCCCCACGGTTATTGCGGCGGCGATAACAAGCCAAATCAATAAGGCGAAAATGCCTACCCATATTGAACTCGCCGCAAAAGAATACGGACTTAACAAGGATTCGGTTATATTACTTGAACAAATCAGAACGATTGATAAGAGAAGGCTCAGAGAGAGAATAGGTAGAATAGATGATGGGCTGATGGACAGTGTTAACAATGCGCTTTCCGTAAGCTTCGGATTAGGTGAATTTTGAATATACTGTGTAGTAGGATTGCTACATATTTTAGGGACTGCCTGAGGGCAGTCCCTATTTTAAGATTTTTTTGTAAAATCATTGCAAAGTGTATAAAAATGTAGTATAATAAAAATAAGGAAAATGAATAAAAAAGGGGGTTGAGAAATGGGTAGACCGAGAGAGTTTATAAGACGCAATCTTGAAAGAGTTGATGCGCAGGTATCGCTTCTTACATGCGCGCTTGTTATATTTTCATGTCTGATAATATTTTTTGTGACCTCAGGAATAATGCTTTCAATACTTACTGATGTATATGATGAAAGGTCCGACCTTACTTTCTCAACGCTTGCATCGCACCTTGACGATAATATTTTCCGGGATGATATATCGGAAAGCGCATATATGGCTGAGATGAGCTACCTTGCGATGGTAAAGGACAATATGAAGGTTTCAGAGCTGTATATTTTTAAAAAAGGTTATTCAGAAGGTATAGAACGAGTGCTTGACACTGATGATGCGGGAAAAACGGAGATTGCACACAACAGGTTTGAAACCGGTAAAATTCATGATAGGGTTGAAGAAGTATATGATATAGCTTATGCGCGTCCCGGTGATTTTGTATATACTGACAAAGGATACAGATATATGAGATTTTATCCTGTCAACGCAGGAGGCAGAAATGTAAAGGGTGTTGTAGGAGTGAGTATTGACGCGCAGAAGATTTGGACAATAAAGACTATACTTCATATACTTATAGCGATAATAATTCTGTTGTGCTGTCTTATTTCAATACGATTTTCAAAAAGAATATTCAGAAAGATTTCAAATCCGCTTTATCAGGACGCGTCAAATACCGATACTCTTACAGGACTGAAAAATAAAAATTCATATACTGTGGATTTGCATAATATTGAAATGGGTAATCAGGAGCGTTATGGGGTTATAACCATAGACCTTAACGGACTGAAGGAAATAAATGATACGCGAGGTCATCAGGCAGGGGATTTATATATTCAGCGCGCTGCCAAGATACTGCGTGAGGCGTTGGAAGGAACGGGCTGTATTATTTATCGTATCGGCGGTGATGAGTTCGCTGTATTTGTTAAGGACGGGTCGATAGAGTATATAAAAGAGCTTGCTGAAAAAATAGATGAAACAACGCTTAAAAATCAGAAAGAAACAGGTTCTACGCTTACAATGTCTGTCGGCTATGCAAAGTTTGACCCCGATGAGGATAGAAACTTTGCTCAGACTATCGGACGTTCTGATAATATGATGTATGATAATAAGCGTATGTTTTATCAGGAAAAGAACATGAAAATGAGATAAAGAGTGCTTAGGCACTCTTTTTT
>CAJTUY010000028.1:8925-28943 GCA_910579415.1 uncultured Clostridia bacterium
GAAATACTTTACAATTTGTCAAAAATTTTATATAATATAAATAGCTATGTAGGATTGACATAAATAAAGGAGAAATATATGTTTGGATTTAATTTGGTAGATATAGTAATAGGAGTTCCGATAACGCTTATTGCACTTACGGGACATGAATTTGCGCATGGTTGGGTATCGTCAAAGTTGGGTGACCCGACTCCCGAACGCGACGGTCGTCTGACTTTTAATCCGCTTGCGCATCTTGATGTAGTGGGAACAATTCTTATGATATTGACAGGGTTCGGTTGGGCAAAGCCTGTAATGGTTGACCCGAGATATTATAAAAACCAGAAACGCGGTATGGCGCTTACAGCCATTGCGGGACCTATTGCAAATCTTATAATGGCATTTTTGGCAATGCTTATTTTAGCCGTTACAACGGTGGTAAGCGTTAAGTTTGGAAGTGGCGTCAATGCCGACGCGTCAGGAGTGGTTCGGTTTATATGGAGATTTACTTTTTTGCTTGCTTACAGAAATCTCTGTTTTATGGTATTCAATCTTATTCCGATACCGCCGCTGGACGGTTCAAAGGTGCTTGGATTGTTTTTGCCGAACAGAATGTATTACACGATGCTGCAATATGAAAGATATGCAATAATTCTTATAATGCTGCTTTCAATTACAGGCGCATTTAACAGAATAATCGGAACAGGTGTAAATATTGTTTTGACAGGAATGGTAAATTTGTTTGATTTAATAATAGGTCTGATATTGTAAGGAAAGAAAATATGGATAAAATATTGTACAAGCTTGACAGCTTTGAGGGACCTCTCGACCTGCTTTTAACGCTGATACAAAAGAATAAGGTTAGTATTTATGATATTCCCATTGTAGAAATAACCGCTCAGTATATGGAGGCGATAGAGGGAATAGAGGATATGAACCTTGAGAATACAAGTGAGTTTCTTGTTATGGCGTCACATTTGCTGTATATAAAATCAAAAATGCTGCTCCCGAAAAACGAGGAGGAGGACGAGGAGGAAGACCCTCGTGAAGAGCTTGCAAGACGGCTTGTTGAATATCAGCAGTTTAAGGAAGCGTCAAAGGAGCTTAGAAAAAGCGAGTTTTCAACTAAGTATATGGTGTTTCGTGAAGCGGAAAAGATTGATTTCCCAATTCCCGAATATAACATAAATCATAAGACGGACGAGCTTATAGAGGCATTCAATCATATTTTTCAGCGTCAGATACGCAGGGCGAAGCCTGAAAAACGTGCATTTTCTAAGATTGTCGGCAGAGAAAAAGTATCGGTTGACGATATGGTGGAAAAGATATGCAAACGATTAAGAAAGAATCGAAGGCTAAGGTTTGAAACTTTGTTTTTGCCTGAGGACAGCAAGCCTGAAATGATAGCTACATTTTTGGCTGTGCTTGAAATGATAAAGCTTGGCAGACTGTATGCAAATTATGATGAGAAAAATAAGGATTTTATTTTGACAACGGAGAAATAATATGGACAATATTAAATATGCAATAGAAGGGATACTTTTTGCTGCCGGTGAGCCTGTAAAAGCGGCTAAACTGGCGGTTGTGCTTGATACTGATACAGATACGGTAAAAAAAGCGGTTGATGAGCTAAAAACCGAATATGAGAATGAGCATCGCGGGTTTAATATAATAGATATACTTGAAGGGTATCAAATTTGTTCGCGTCCCGAATATTATACATACATACAGGAAATATTAGGAGAGCAGAGAAATCAGCCGCTTTCCAATGCTGCAATGGAGGCGCTTGCGATAATTGCGTATAAGCAGCCGATAACACGCGGACAGGTTGAGCATATACGAGGAGTAAATAGTGACGGCTGTATAAACAGATTGTATGAGCGTGGACTTATAGAAGAAAAGGGAAGACTTGACGCGCCGGGCAGACCAATACTTTATGTAACAACGCAGAATTTTCTGCGCTGCTTCGGACTTACTAATCCGCAGGATTTACCGCCTATTGATTTAAGTAAACTTAATCTTTCGGCTGCTCAGGGATTGCAGCTTGAAATAGATGAGGAAAAGGCAGCAGAGGAACAGGCGCAAACGGAGGAATAACAGGAGGTGAAGTGTTATGATAGCGGTGTATATTATACTTATAGTGATTGCTGTTATAATGCTTTTAATGCTGCTTCCTGCCGACCTTGTTATACGCATATCGTATAATGATTCGAAAATCAGGAACGCTATAAATATACGGTATGCATTCCTTAAATTTAAAATTTATCCGCCGGAAAGCAAGGATAAAAAAACTAAAACAGAAGAAAAGACTGATAAAAGCGATATGCCTGTAATTAAGTTGATAAAAGCGGTTTATAAAGAGCTTAAAGACGATATAAAAAGGCTTGGAACATATGTTGTAAAGCGCGCATTACGAATTAAGGAGCTTAATATATCCGCTAAATTCGGCGTGGGTGACCCGATGTATACTGGCATATTATTGGGTACGGCAAATGCAGTCGTATATAATGCGGTTGCGTTTCTGGACAGGCATATGACTTTGGATAAATGGAATGTGTCGCTTGACGCGGACTTTGATGACGCATGTCTGGATGCAGGTGTATATATTAAAATTCGAACAAGAATTCTGTATGCGGTAAGGCTTGGAATAATGGCGGTGCCGGTACTGAGAAAGCTGAAAAAAATAAATGGGAGGATTAAACAAGATGGCTGATAATAAGGTAAGTGAAATGATAGCGGATGCGGCTAAGAGCTTTGAAACTATGATTAACGCAAACTCAGTTGTAGGAGAAGTGATGAGAATGGAGGACGGAACGCTTATTGTTCCAGTGTCGAGGGTTTCTTTCGGCTTTGGCAGCGGAGGAAGTGAGTTTGACAGCAAGAAGTCATCAGATGCGAGGTTTTCCGACCCGCTTTTCGGCGGTGGTATGGGAGGCGGCGCATCGGTTAAGGCGGAGGCGTTTTTGGTTATAAATAATGGAAATGTACGGCTGATACCTATGAACGGTGGTTCATCGCCTCTTGATAAACTTGTTGACCTTATGCCCGGAATGATAGACAAAGTCAATAGCTTTATGGCGTCAAGAAGTGAAAAAAAGGCGGCTAAGAAGGCGGCTGAAAATGTAGGAGAAATGTATGATAACAACGAGGGATAAGATTTTATCGGCTGTAACAAAGCCTACGCGCTATACGGGAGGCGAGCTTAACGCGGTTATGAAAGACCCTTCTGGGGTGGATATGCGTTTTGGATTTTGTTTTGCAGACACATATGAGATTGCAATGTCGCATTTGGGTCTTAAAATATTGTACCATGATTTGAATGACCGTCCTGATACGTATTGCGAGAGAGTATTTGCCCCCTGGACAGATATGGAGGAGGAAATGAAAAAGCACGGTATGCGTCTTTTTGCGCTTGAAACAGGCGACGAAGTTACGCATTTTGATATGCTTGGCTTTACTCTCCAGTACGAGCTGTGCTATTCCAATATTGTAAATATGCTTAATCTTGCAGAAATTCCTGTACGCGCGCGTGACAGGGACGAAACCTATCCGCTAATCTGTGGCGGAGGACCCTGCGCGTATAATGCTGAACCTGTCGCGGATATATTTGATTTCTTTATGCTCGGTGAGGGAGAGGATATAATAAACGAGGTTGTTGACGAGTATATTAAGTGGAAGAAAACCGGTAAAAAGAATAAACGTGATTATCTTGAAAAAATTGCGGAGCTTGAAGGCATATATGTGCCGTCTTTTTATGACGTAGAATATAATAAAGATAATACAATTAAAAGTGTTACGCCAAATAATCCTCATGCTAAACCGAAGATAAAGAAACGTATTATGGCAGATTTCAACGGAGCATACACGCCCGAAACAATTATTGTACCGTTTGGTGAAATTGTGCATGACAGGGTAATGCTTGAAGTAATGCGCGGCTGTCTTAGGGGCTGCCGTTTTTGTCAGGCAGGGTATATTTATCGTCCTTTAAGGGAGCGTAAGCCTGACCGTCTTTTGGTTATTGCCGAAAATCTGCTTTCGTGCAGCGGTTATGATGAAATATCGCTTTCATCGCTTTCCACAAGTGATTTCAGCGGACTGAAAGACCTTACCGACGGACTTTTAAAAATAACTGAAGAAAAGAAAATCGGTCTTTCATTGCCTTCGCTTAGAATAGATAACTTTTCTCTTGAACTTATGGAAAAGGTGCAGAAGGTACGTAAAACAGGTATTACCTTTGCACCTGAGGCGGGAACACAAAGATTAAGAGATGTCATAAATAAAAATATAAATGAAGAGGATATTATTAAGTCAACAGATATGCTGTTTCGTGGCGGCTGGACAAATGTAAAGCTTTATTTTATGATAGGACTTCCTACGGAAACAATGGAGGATGTAAGAGGTATAGCAGACTTGTCGCAGAAGGTGCTTGATGTTTATTTTGATATTCCCAAAGAGGAGAGGGCAAAACAGATAAATATAACGGTCAGCACATCAAGCTTTGTTCCTAAACCATTTACCGCATTTCAGTGGGCAAAGCAGGATACGCGTGAAATGCTTATAGAAAAGCAGAATGAACTGAAAAGTGCAATAAAATCGAAGCGTATACGTTATAACTGGCACGATAATAAGACAAGTTATCTTGAAGGTGTGTTTGCGCGCGGTGACAGACGTCTTGGCGAGGTTATAATCAGGGCTGTTGAAAACGGCTGCAAGTTTGATGGTTGGGGAGAACACTTCGATTTTGATATGTGGATGAAAACTTTTGACGAACTGGGTATTGACCCTGATTTCTATACAGCGCGTGAACGCAGTTATGATGAGGTGTTGGCATGGGAGCATATTGATATAGGAGTTACAAAAGAATTTCTTATGCGTGAAAATGAGAAGGCGAAACAGGCGGTAACCACGCCTAACTGCCGCCAACAGTGCGCAGGCTGCGGAATAAGGTCATTTGGTACGGGGGTATGTTATGAGTAATTATATTTTGAAATATTCGCGTGATGACCGTGTAAAATACATATCACATCTTGATTTTGTGCGTTTGTTTCACCGTACAGTCCGTAGAACGGGTATGAATTTTATGTTTAGTCAGGGATTTAATCCCCATCCCATAATGACTGTCGCACAGCCGCTTTCGGTAGGAGTGACATCGGATTGCGAGTATATGAAGGTTGGTTTTGATGGTGATTACACTGAACAGGACATTATAGATACCATAAATAGTTCTTTTCCTCAGGGGTACAGGATTCTGGCAGCCAAAAAAGTTGAGGGTAAAGAAATAGATATAACTCGTATAGACAGGGCAGTATATATAGTTGAAGTTGAATACGAGGGAAACGCAGATATTGACAGTCTTCTAAAGAACAGTGAATTAAAGGTTATGAAAAAATCCAAAAGCGGTGTAAAGGAGTCGGATATACGTCCGTATATATACAGCCTTGATAAAATGTCTGAGGATAACGACATTTTAACGCTTAAAATGTGTATCGCAATAGGAAGCGTATATAATTTGAAACCGCAAAGCGTAATTGATGCAATGGAAACGTATATTGAGAACTTTAAAGCAGGATTTATGAATATTCATAGAAGCAGTATGACAATCGGCGATAAAGAACTTTTGTGAATTTTGTTAAAAACGGGTTGAAAAACTTACCAAAATATGTTACAATATATATTGAAAATATAAATCATAGGGAGTGATATAAATGGTACAGGGTATAGAACATATTGCAATAGTCTCTAAAAATACAGCTGCTCTTAAAGACTGGTATATGGAAATGTACGGAGGCAGAGTTGTTTATGACAACGGCAAAGGTACGTATTTTTTGCAGTTTGCTGACGGAAGCATGATTGAATTTGTTTCGGCTATGTCTGATAAGACAGCAGACGAGGAGAAGCAGGCAGGAATTAGACATATCGCATTTTCGGTAAGTCCGAAGGCTTTTGACGAGATTGTTGCAAAGCTTAAGGCGGACGAGCGTGTAACAGAAGTTCACGATGTATCGGAGAATGCCAACGGTCTAAAAACATACTGGTATAAAGATATAGAGGACAACTTCTCACATCTTATATATCGTCCCGACCCACTGCAGTAAATCCGCAGCATAACATTTGCGGACAAACAAGTTAATATTTTTATATTAAATAAATACTAATAGGAGGAGAATTTAAAATGGGTAATTACTTAAACTTCAGTCTTGAAGGAAAGGTTGCGTTGGTAACAGGCGCGTCTTATGGTATCGGCTACGCTATCGCATCAGCATATGCGAAGTCGGGAGCTAAAATTGTGTTCTGCGATATTAAGCAGGAATTTGTTGATAAGGGTCTTGATTCATACAAGGCTGACGGTATCGACGCAAAAGGTTATGTTTGTGACGTAACAAATGAGGCAATGGTACAGGATATGGTCAAGAAAATCGAAAACGAAGTAGGTGTTATTGATATTCTTGTAAACAACGCAGGTATCATTAAAAGAATTCCAATGTGTGATATGACGGCTGACGAGTTCAGACAGGTTATCGACGTTGACCTTAACGCTCCGTTTATTGTAGCAAAGGCGGTTATTCCATCAATGATTAAGAAGGGTCATGGCAAGATTATAAACATCTGTTCGATGATGTCAGAGCTTGGACGTGAAACAGTTTCGGCGTATGCTGCTGCAAAGGGCGGTCTGAAGATGCTTACAAGAAACATTTGTTCAGAGTACGGCGCGGACAATATTCAGTGTAACGGTATAGGTCCGGGTTATATAGCAACACCGCAGACAGCGCCGCTTCGCGAGAAGCAGGCAGATGGTTCAAGACATCCGTTTGACCAGTTTATCTGCGGAAGAACACCGGCAGGCAGATGGCTTGAGGCAGAGGAATTAACAGGTCCTGCTGTATTCCTTGCATCAGATGCATCAAATGCTGTAAACGGTCACATTCTTTATGTTGACGGCGGTATTCTTGCTTATATCGGCAAACAGCCGTGATGATATTCTAACAAAGATATAAAAAAACCGACGGTTTACCGTCGGTTTTTCTGATATTGTCATTTTGTTTTAAAATCAATCGGTATCATATTGTCAGTCCACATAAAAACCTTATCCGGCTCAAACGGAATGTCCCATATAAAATCACCGTCTGAGGTATAATTATATTTTGTTAGCTGTACCAACTCGCCATTTTCACCGTACTTAGCGGCAAAGACAGAAGAATTTGAAAAATTATTAAGAGTAATACTTACTGAATTGCCATTGATAGAATTTATTGAACTGTATCCGTAAAATACTGCATTTTCTATTTTAAAGCTTGCCGGAGAACCTTCTGCAGATGCCTGATTTGTGATTTCAATATATTTCAGCGGATTTGTTTTCTGTACGTCATTGGTCATGTTTCTCAAAGGTAATGCGCTTTTGTCGGTTATAATATTTCCGTTCATATCACTGATTATAAGATGAACCAATGCACCTTCGCCTGTTGCAACTTTGGTAATAATATATTTAAAACGATAAGTTTCGCCAAGATTTAAAATGGTAGTCTGACTGTCGTTGGATGGTACTGCCATAGCACTGGCGCTTTTCCAGAAAAGTTCGTATGAAGTATCGTCGGATTTTCTTATTGACCAGCCACCGCCAACACCGCTGTTGGGTTGAAATCTGAAGAAGAATCCGCTTTCATCTTTTTTATCGTAAGTTCCGTCTTTTGGGAAAGTGTCAAGCGTAAAGGTATGCTCAATTACAAATGCTCCTCTATATCCTTCTGAGTCAGTAATAGGTATTTTCTGTCTGGATAATTCAGTCAAATCGGTGGAGTAGATTCCGTTTATATCCGAAATACTTGCACTTTGTATTTTAGCAACAAAAGAGCAAGACTTTCCGAGATAAGAGATTGTAACCTGTTGTTCGCCTTTTATGGAACTGTCAAAGCCTGATATTGCATAGTTTTCCAATTCTTCAGAGGTATCATCAGAATAGATTGCCGTAACCCTGATTTTAGACTTATCAAAATTTTCGCCTAAAGCAAAAATGTTATTCAAAACATCAACTTTGATATTCGTTACCTGAGGTTTAAATACTTCTTCTCCCATATAAAATCCTACATGCGGAGGTTGATTATATGCTGTCTGCTCGGCAGCCACGCCGCTTCGGTAAACGGGGTCGTGCATAAGGGTTTTAATCTTATAATCGGTAGGTTCGGTAGTAGTGAATACTCTAAGAGTATTTCCGTCAGTGGTGGGGTAGACAAGCTCCTCGCGCCAGTCTCCGAATAAATCTGCCTGTAATGCAGGATTTGATTTTGTTCCGTTAATTTTAACGCAATCATAGTTTGAAGCATTGAAGCCATTGCCATTATAGTTTGTAATATTAGTTCCGTCAAGAAGCTCGTCATATAAATCCCCATCCCAGAATATGCGGAAATTTGAGCCTGCGCCGTTTCGCGTAGAAGTAAATTCATTATTTCCGTTACACTGATATGAACCTACACCTGTTATCTGATAGTATCCGCCGGAACCGGTATTTGCCATACAGCCTCTGCCGGTATCTTTTGAATTGGGGACATGGAATAGTATTTCTCCTGTGTCAGCGTCAATCACAGACATACCAAAATCACACCATACGCCCTGAGCGTTTGTATATCCGTAGCCGCCTGTTGTATTGTTTTTATCACCGTCCTCATGGACGGTAAAAAATTCCAGTCCTTTGTGAGTAGGGTCGTAATCTCCGATGTGAAGGGCATCACCGTGTTCTTTGTAAGTACACCAACGGGGCTTAAACTCATTATTGTCATTAACCTCCATACATAAAGCGCCTGTTATAAATTCGTCCTTGCCATCGTTATCTACGTCCGCAACGGTACAGTTATGATTGCCGTTTCCTACATATTTCTCAGCGCCTTCGTAATAGCCTGGTTCATCGACTTGTGTATCGAAACGGTAATCGGGCGACAGATGTTGACCGTCAAAGCTGATACCGGCTATGCTGGTACGCTGTTTGCCGTTTCTGCCGAAATAATATCCGCGAAGATATACAGCATATGGCTTTTGACCGTCAAGATATGCTACATCTGATACAAAGCGGTTTGAACGGTTACCGAAATCATCGCCGTAATCAACACCTTTTTCACTTCCGCGAGAAGTAGGTAAATCAATAGTATCTATTGCTTCGCCTGTTTTGCCGTTAAATACAGTTAAAAATTCTTCGCCTGAAATAATTCTGCCGTCGTTATATCTCACGCCGCGATAGTCGGCAGCTTCGTTTTGTTCGTCTGTGAATGCTGCAATTGCATCGTCAGAACTTGCGTGTGAAACATATCTGCCTGAGGCATCAGTTGAGCCAAGTGAAGTCTGGCATATCATTTCAGATTTACCGTCGCCGTCAAAGTCGTAGACAAGGAACTGAACAGTATGCGCGCTTGAATATACGTTTCTGCCTAAATTTATATCATTAGCCCATAGCTTTGTACCATTAAGCTTATATGCCGCAAATCGGACAGTGCCGGAATATGAAGGACCTCCGGGTTCACCTACATCACGTTCTGAGGAAGTCCATTTAACTATTATTTCATATTCACCGTCGCCGTCAACATCGCCTGTGGAGCAGTCGGCTGGGAAAAAAGAATATGTAGCCTCTGTAAGAGTTGCGGTTACGTTGCCGTCTGTATCTGTAACTGTATACGGATATGGGAAAGTAACAGTTTCCGGTGCAGGTTTTTCAAGAGGAATATCAAAATAACTGTTATTCATTACTTTTACAGGTTCACATTTTTCGCCTTCAATACCGTCTATTACAGGCACGACAGAGTAGCTTGTTCCTGTTTCGGTATCGGTATAAAATGTATTTTTCTTTACGGAAGCGATTTTTATGTTATCTCTGTAAATGTTAAATGAAACATTTTTTGATGCGCTTCCGTAGACATTATCCTCGCTGTCAAACAGACGCCAGCTAAGAATAGTACCGCTGTCTGTTTTTATGGCAATAAGTCCGCGATTAAGCTTTTCCATCTGACGTGTGTTTCTGTCAGATTGGTTGTAGCCGTTTTCAAAATCATACGAGTAATTATAGCTTATTGTATCAGTTTTGCTATCTGCCAAGACGTATGCAGAAAATGCAGGTACAATAAGCGTTATTGATAAAATTATGCACCATAACTTTCTCATATATTAAAACCTCTCTCTCATTACATTCCTATCAACATTTTATCATATATTACCTATAATCACAACTATAAAAAGTAGATGTTTTATTATGAAATAACGATATTTTTAATATTTGTTACATATAACGGTTGAAATATGTGGTAAAAGTATGTTATAATATCATATTGAAATGAAATGTGACTAATTAAAAGGAGTTCCTGATAGATGAAAAAACGAATTATTGCGGCTTTGTGCGCGGCGGTGCTGATTCCGACAATATGCGTAAATGCCGAATATAAGGAAAGTGATTTAAAGACGGCTGTAAATAAGGCAATAGAGTGGAAAGACAGTAATGACAATCCGCTGTATGGTATTGGCACAAGAAGTGCGGATTTATATATTATCGCGCTTGGGCGTCTTGGCAAGAAATATGATTATAATGCGTATTTGTCAGGACTCGATGGTGTTGCGGCAGGCTATGGCGAGGAAAATAACGCTTCAGATATGCAAAGGACGGCAATTGCAGCAGCAGCGGCAGGCGGAAATCCTGCATATATAGGAGGACGCGACCTTATTGCAGACGGAACATATTTCAGGGATAATGTTGCACCTCTCGGACGTGAAGGAGTAAACGGATATTCTTGGGCGCTTATTGCGCTTGATACAAAGGATTATGAGATACCTGACTGGGCTTTTAAAAACAGAAATGATATAATTGTGGGCATACTTTCGCATCAGAATACAGATGGCAGTTTTGACGGCAGCGTTTATGACACTGCTTCGGCAATAACTGCGCTTGCGCCTTATTGTGAAACAAGCGGCGCATATACAATAACTCAAAATCAAACAGGATATACGTTTGATATAAGTCCTGCCGATGCGGTGGATAATGCGCTCAGATATCTTTCAGACGAACAGGACAGGGAAGGCGACTGGGGGGATTTAAACTCAACAGCCATGACTGTAATTGCGCTTGGCGCAATGGATATTGACGCTGACGGCGATGATAGATTTGCCGCTAAAAAAGGTACTGCTATTGACGGACTAATGTCCTTTCAGAAACGTAACGGCGGCTTTGCAATGAATAATAATACTGCTGATGGGGAGGCAACGTCGCTTGCACTATGCGCACTGACAAGCCATCTTCGTTATATGGAGAATAAGGCGCCGCTGTTTCGCATGAATGTAAATGATACGGTTGCGTTTGAAACGGCAGCACCGGCTACACAGAAGCCGGCGGCAACAAATAAGGTTACATCAACTAAAAAACCAACGGCAACTACGAATGTAACTCCTACCAAGAAGCCGACGACTACAAAGAAACCGTCAAATACAATGCAGCCTACTAAAACGGCAGAACCTGCGGACGGCTCGCCTAAACCTTCGTCAACACCGCGAGCTACAAAACGTCCCGCGCTTGTCGGACCTGTTAATGTGGCAGGACCAATGCCCACTGCGACGCCTGAACCTGAAAATGCAGAAGCAGATAGTAAAACAACTTCAAATGTTGCCGCAGAGGCGATAATTGCTGTTATTGTTCTGTTGCTGATAGGAGCGGCTGTTGTATTATGGTATATGAAGAAGAAGGGTAAATTAAAAATCACTAACCCATTTAAAAAAGGGAAAAATCATAAGGATAAAATATATAAAGCTAAAAAGCATAGAAAAACGGAAGTTCATAGACGATATGAACAGAGAGAAAAATATAAGCTTAGAAAAAAGTATAAAAAGTAAGCAGTAAAAAAACGGCATCTGTTGATGCCGTTTTAAATTTATATTCAGCCTTCCATATGCTTGCCTAAGAAACCTGCGGCGGTTTCAGCGAGCTTTTCATCAACCTCTGAAGGACTTTCACCCTCGTTCATAATGAACAGAACAGAACCTAATGTATCGCCGTCTGACACGATAGGAACAACAATGCCTGCGTTATATTTGTCGTTGCCGTCTGCAACAGATACGGGCTTACCGTCTTTGTAGCTTACAATAAGCTTTTCATTCATAACGTTTTCAAGTTCTGAACTAACAGGCTTTTCCATAAGCTCTTTCTTCGGAAGTCCCGAAACAGCAATTACGCTGTCACGGTCTGTAATACAAGCGCCGTGACCGCTGGCCTTTGCAAGTGTTTCGACATAGTTTGTGGCGAAGTCACCAAGCTCGCCTATTGGCGAATACTTCTTAAAAATAACTTCTCCATCCTTCTCTGTATAAATTTCAAGCGGGTCTCCCTCGCGGATACGCATTGTGCGGCGTATTTCTTTGGGAATAACAACACGTCCCAAATCATCAATTCTTCTTACAATCCCTGTGGCTTTCATAATAAATTCCTCCTGTATTTAATATAAAAATCTCTGTTATGAACTTATTATGATTTTTTTTCTTGCGGATTATTCAAAAAAAGTCAAAAAAGGTGTTTTTTTAAACACCTTTTTCTTACTGAATTATTCTACTGTAACAGATTTTGCCAAATTACGCGGTTTGTCAATGTCACACCCTTTTAATGAAGCAACATAATAACCGAACAGCTGTAACGGCACAACGGATAGCGACGGAAGCAGTATTTCGTTGATATTTGGTATTTTTATAACGTAATCGGCAACATCTTCCATATTGTCATGTGAATCCGTTGTAACACCCATAACAACTGCGCCGCGCGCTTTGACTTCTTTTACATTTGATACTGTTTTGTCAAACAGTTCCTGACCGGTAGCCAGTGCGATTACAAGCGTACCGTCCTCTATGAGGGAAATAGTACCATGCTTCAGCTCGCCTGCCGCATATGCTTCACTGTGTATGTACGAGATTTCTTTAAGCTTTAAGGAGCCTTCAAGAGATACGGCATAATCGAGATTTCTTCCTATAAAGAATATTGAATGGCAGTTAAAGAATTTTGAAGCGAGGTATTGAACCTCCTCCTTTGATTTCAATATCTCGCTGACTTTTTCAGGGAGTGATTGTAAATCATTGACAAACTGTGAGTATTCACCGGTTGTGAACATTCCGAGCTTTTCTGCCATATATGCCGCAATCAGATAAATAACGGTAAGCTGAGTGCTGTACGCTTTTGTTGTGGCAACTGCGATTTCAGGACCTGCCCAAGTGTAGATTACATCGTCCGATGCATTTGCAATAGCGCTTCCGACAACGTTGACAATTGACAAAATTCTTGCGCCGTGATTTTTAGCTTCCTTTAAAGCGGCAAGTGTGTCGGCAGTTTCACCTGACTGGCTTATAACAATAACAAGGTCATTTTTATTTATAATGGGGTCGCAGTAGCGGAATTCAGATGCAACCTGAACTTCAACCGGAATACGGCAAAGCTTTTCGATTACATATTTGCCGACTACACCGACATGATATGCGCTTCCGCAGGCAACTATATAAATTTTATTTATATTTTTTATGTCCTCCGCAGTAAGTGAAATATCGTCAAGAACGATTCTTCCGTCTTTTATTCGCGGACTTATTGTATCGCGTATTGCTTTTGGCTGTTCTTCGATTTCCTTCATCATAAAATGCTCATACCCGCCTTTTTCAGCCGCGCTGACATCCCAGTCAACAGTGAACATTTCTTTTTTGACTTCTTCTTTGTCATTATTGTATACTGTCACACAGTCATGATTTAATACGGCTATTTCATTATCCTCAAGACGGTAAATATTTCTTGTATGCTTCAGAATAGCAGTTACATCTGAAGCGATAAAGTTTTCGCCGTCACCAAGACCGACGATAAGGGGACTGGATTTTCTGACAGCGATAAAGCTGTCGGGATAATCAGAACATAACACTCCTAAAGCGTATGAACCTTCCACACGATTTATAACCTTGACCATAGCATCAAGAATATCGCCTGTATAATAGTATTCAAACAAATGGGCGATAACCTCTGTATCTGTTTCTGAAATAAACTCAAATCCTTTTTCGATAAGCATCTTTTTTAAAGATATGTAATTTTCAATTATTCCGTTATGTACCACAGCAAAGCGTCCTGACATTGAAAGATGCGGATGAGAATTAACGTCTGACGGTTCGCCGTGCGTAGCCCAGCGTGTATGACCTATTCCCATAGTTCCGGTAACGCTTTTACCGTCATTTGTCTTTTCTGAAAGTACAGCAAGACGTCCCTTAGCCTTTGCAACCTCAATTTTGTTATTATCAAAAATAGCAATGCCTGCGCTGTCATATCCTCTGTATTCAAGCTTTGAAAGCCCTTCTAAAAGGATAGGCGCAGCCTGGTTTTTGCCAATATAACCTACAATACCGCACATTGTAATATACCTCCTTAATAACCAATGTATAATACTATTTTATACTATATCCTCCTTTTTTTCAATCCTTTTTTTATAATGTATTGTAAATGTAAAAAAAGCATGATATAATTATGATAAATTTTACAAGAAAAGGGGAAATTACAATGGCGGGCAAACTGATTTATGAAAATAAGCTTTCTTGTGCGGAGGACGTAAAGGATTTTGTATTGGAAGGAAGCGCAGAGATATATTTTGAAAACGGAAAAATGCGTATGAAAAATGCTCTCAGCGAAGACTTGGGACAAAAGTCAAATTTTGTATACTGGTGTAACAAAGATTTTCCGTCAGATATTATGATTGAATGGGATTTTAGACCTATTGAGGAACCCGGACTGGCAATAATGTTTTTCAGCGCTAAGGGCTGTAACGGTGAGGATTTGTTTGATAGGAGCCTTCAGCCGCGCGACGGACAGTATAACCTTTATCATTCGGGAGATATTAACGCGTACCATATTTCGTATTTCCGCAGAAAATGGGATGAGGAACGCGCGTTTCATACGTGCAATCTAAGAAAAAGTAAGGGCTTTTATCTTGTATCGCAGGGCGCTGACCCGATACCTGATTGTGAGGACGTCATGGACAGCTACCATATACGCATAACCAAAAAGGAAGGAAAAATTGATTTTGCAATAAATGATTTGACGGTTTTTGCATGGCAGGACGATGGTAAGGAATACGGGGATGTTCTCGGAGGAGGTAAAATAGGTTTTCGTCAGATGGCGCCGATGATAGGAGAATATTCTGATTTAAAGGTTTATGAAATTTAGGAGGAAGCAATGAAAAAAACAAACAAGGCATTCAAGGTACTGGAATTTGATAAAATCCTTGAACGGCTTTCAGCATATACGGACAGCGATGACGTAAAAAAGCGTATACTGTCACTTATGCCGTGTGAGGAGATAGAAAAAGCGCGTATGCTTCAGAAGGAAACGACTGAGGCAATGTCAACGCTTTTAAAGCTTGGCTCGCCGCCTGTCAGCTTATCTGCCGAAAATGTTACAGGCGCAGTTAAACGTGCGGAAATGAACGGTGTACTTCATGCGGGTGAATTTCTTAATATATCGCGTCTTTTGTATATAGCAAGACGCATGAAGTCATATATAGGCGAAGCATCGGAAGAATGTACGGTTTTACATGAGATAGCGGAAAATATATTAACAGCAAAAAATCTGGAAGACAGAATAAATTCATGTATAGTTTCCGAAAATGAAATCGCCGATGACGCATCGCCGGAGCTTAACACAATTCGCCGTAAAATACGAAATTTAAACGGCAAAATTAAGGACAGCCTTAATTCTATGATACATTCTGCACATTATAAAAAATTTTTGCAGGACCCTATTGTAACAATGCGCTCGGACAGATATGTAATACCTGTAAAGAGTGAATACCGCGCGGAGGTTCAGGGCATAGTGCATGATACCTCGTCAAGCGGTGTGACTTTGTTCATTGAACCTATGAGCGTTGTTGCAAGCAATAATGAGATACGTGACCTTTTGAGCCGTGAGCAGCTTGAAATAGAGCGTATACTCGCAGAGTTAAGCGTGCTTGTATCAGAAAACGGTCATACAATTTTTGTTGATTATGAGAATGTTACGAATCTGGATTTTATTTTCTGTAAGGGAAGATTGTCGCTTGATATGGACGCAAATGAGCCTAAACTTAATGATAGGGGTATAATACGCTATAAAAAAGCGCGTCACCCGCTTATTGACAAGGATAAGGTAGTTGCCAATGATATAAGGCTTGGCGGTGACTATGACACGCTTGTCGTTACAGGCCCCAATACAGGCGGTAAAACAGTCACGCTAAAAACCATTGGTCTGTTTTCGATGATGGCGGCTTCGGGACTTCATATTCCTGCAAAAGAGGAAAGTGAGGCTGCAATTTTTTATAATGTTTTCGCCGATATAGGGGACGAACAGTCAATAGAGCAAAGCTTGTCAACATTTTCATCGCATATGGTGAATATAGTAAATATATTAAATAATATTGAGCCGAACTCACTCGCGCTTTTTGATGAACTCGGCGCGGGTACTGACCCGACGGAGGGCGCGGCGCTGGCTGTTTCAATATTGGAATTTCTGCGTATGCGCGGAGTTACAACGGTAGCCACAACACATTACAGTGAATTGAAGCTTTATGCGTTGTCAACGGATGGAGTGGAAAATGCATCCTGCGAATTTGATGTGGCGACACTGCAGCCGACATATAGATTGCTTATCGGAGTGCCGGGAAAATCAAATGCATTTGCAATATCCAGAAGACTGGGACTTGATGAACGGGTTATAGACCGTGCAAACGAAATATTGTCTGATGAAGATATAAAATTTGAGGACGTTATAACCGACCTTGAATTAAACCGTACAAGAGCGCGTCAGGAGGCAGACGCGGCGCATCATATGAAGAATGAAATAAAGGATTTAAGATGTCAGCTTGAAAATGAGAGGATAAAACTTAAAGAAAGCAAGTCACGAATACTCGATGAGGCGAGAAGGGAAGCAAAAATACTTGTCATGGACGCAAAAGAGGAGGCAAATGCAATAATACGCGACCTTGAAAAAATGCGTCAGCAGGGAATTGCTGGAGGTAACTTTGATAAAAAGACCGCATCCATGCGTGATAAGCTAAGCAAAAAGGAAAATACCATAGATGCTGCTATGGCGCGCGCGGCTAAGCCTAAAAAGACATATGCAGAGCCGCCTAAAAACCTGAAAGCAGGTGCAGCTGTTAAAATAATTGATATGAATCAGGAAGCTACGGTTCTTAAAGAACCTGATAAAAATGGAAATGTACGCGTACAGGCAGGTATCTTTAAAATGGATGTGCATATAACAAATTTGCGCAGGGTGGAGGAGGCAAGTTCAAAAGAACTTGCGAAAAAATATGCAAGAAGTACAAGAGCCTTTGAAAGTAAGGTAAAGAATGTATCCACAGAAGTTGATGTACGAGGTCAAAACCTTGAGGAAGCATGGGCAAATGCCGAAAAATTCCTTGATGACTGTTATCTTGCAGGGATTTCACCGGTGAGCATTATTCATGGTAAGGGTACAGGTATTCTGCGTAAGGGTATACAGGAGTATCTGCGTAAGCACCGCTATGTAAAGTCGTACCGTAACGGAAAGTACGGAGAAGGCGAAGACGGCGTAACAATAGTGGAATTAAAGTAGGGGACAGGCTATAATGGCAAAAGATAAGAAGACAGTAACAAATGCAATGCGGCTTTTAAATGCTGCTAAAATAGAATATGAAGCCATAGAATACAGTGTGGACGTGGTTGGAGAAAATTTCGGGGAAACGGTTGCAAGGGTTACGGGAATACCTTGCGAAAAATCGTTCAAAACACTCGTTGCAAGAGGTGACAAAACAGGGATTATGGTATGCTGTGTACCTGTGACAGCAGAAGTAGATTTAAAAAAGCTTGCTAAGGTATCGGGCAATAAAAAGGCGGAAATGTCACATGTAAGTGAGCTTTTACCGCTTACCGGCTATGTGCGTGGCGGCGTATCGCCGATAGGTATGAAAAAGAAATACCCGACATATGTAAATGAAACTGCATACGCTTTTGATAAAATAGCCGTAAGCGCAGGAATATGCGGAGCTACACTCATACTTTCGCCTCAGGGCTTACAGAAAATTACGGATTGCAAATTTTGCGATATTGCAAAGGAGGAGTAAAAATGGCAGTTTTCAGACCTGCGGATATACTTATACCGCAAAATTTAGATTTTACAAAATGGAGCGTGGTTGCATGCGACCAGTATACATCGGAACCCGAGTATTGGCAGGAAGTAAAAGAAACGGTAGGCGACAGTCCTTCAACGCTGAATATAATATTCCCTGAGGTGTATCTTGAGAACAGTGACAGCGGAGAACGTATAAAGAATATAAACCGTACAATGGAACATTATCTTGAAAGCAATTTATTTTGTGAATATAAGAATTCGTTTATATATGTAAAGCGTACACAGCCCAACGGCAAAACGCGTCATGGAATAGTAGGTACGATTGATTTGGAGGAGTATGATTTTACTAAAGGGTCGCAGTCTAAGGTACGCGCCACAGAGGGAACTATTATTGCGCGTATACCCCCAAGACAGCGTATAAGAATACATGCGCCGCTGGAAGCTCCGCATATTCTTATATTGATAGATGACAGAGAAAAATCTGTTGTAGAACCGCTTGATGATAGAATTAGCGATTTTCAGAAGGTGTATGATTTTGACCTCATGAAAAATTCGGGACATATTACAGGTTATGCGGTAAATGAAGCGGCAAAGAATAATATTATTTCGGCAATTGAGAAGTTGGGTGACAGAACGGGATTTGAAAATAAGTACGGAGTAAAGAATAAGGGTGTGCTTATGTTTGCGGCAGGTGACGGAAACCATTCGCTGGCAACTGCAAAAACCTGCTGGGAGGAAATTAAAAAAGGACTTTCCGATGAGGAAGCGGAAAATCATCCTGCGAGATATGCGCTTGTCGAGCTTATGAATATACATGACAGCGCGCTTGAATTTGAGCCGATACAGCGTGTGATTTTTGATACCGACCCGCAAAAACTGCTTGACGCGCTTGTAAAGCATTATAACGCTTCATATGAAGATAACGGCGGACAAAGGATTGATTACACGTATCAGAGAAATGAAGGAAGTATTTATATTACTGAAACAAATTCCAATCTGCCTGTCGGAACATTGCAGGCTTTCCTTGACGATTATCTTAAAATAAACGGCGGAAGAATTGATTATATACATGGTAATGATGTTGTAAGAACACTTGCGAAAAAAGAAAATACAATAGGCTTCATGGTTGATGCAATGGAGAAAAACGACTTGTTTACGACTGTTATAAAAGACGGCTCTCTGCCGAGAAAGACATTTTCTATGGGTGAAGCTGCTGATAAACGGTTTTATCTGGAATGTAAAAAAATAAGATAAAATGTTTTGACAAGCCGAAGCGGCAATGATATACTATATGTAAATTAACGATAGGAGATGTTATATATGGAAAAAGAAACAAAATGTATTCAGGCGGGATATACCCCTAAAAACGGCGAACCGCGTATGATACCGATAATTCAGAGTACAACCTTTAAATACGATACAAGTGAGGATATGGGTAAGCTTTTTGACCTTGAAGCGAGCGGATATTTCTACACGCGTCTGCAAAACCCCACTAATGATTATGTAGCGGCTAAAATCTGTGCATTGGAGGGAGGAAGCGCAGCGATGCTTACTTCTTCGGGTCAGGCAGCGTCATTTTTCTCCGTATTTAATATATGCGGCGCAGGTGACCATGTAGTAGCTTCTACCGCAATTTATGGGGGAACATATAATCTGTTTAATGTTACAATGCGCAGAATGGGAATTGACTTTACCTTTGTTGACCCCGATTGCAGCGATGAGGAGCTTGAAGCTGCGTTTAAACCGAATACTAAGGCTGTATTTGGAGAAACCATAGCAAATCCTGCTCTTATCGTTTTGGATATAGAACGTTTTGCAAATGCGGCTCATGCGCATGGAGTGCCGCTTATTATAGACAATACTTTTGCCACACCGATTAACTGCCGTCCGATTGAATGGGGAGCTGATATTGTAACTCATTCGACAA
>CAJTUY010000028.1:28980-29211 GCA_910579415.1 uncultured Clostridia bacterium
GCCGATAAATTTCCGGGACTTACAACACCTGATGAATCATATCACGGAGTAACGTATGCGGAAAAATTTGGTTTGGAGGGCGCGTACATAACGAAGGCAACAGCACAGCTTATGCGTGATTTAGGCTCAATTCAGTCGCCTATGAATGCCTATCTTTTGAATTTAGGGCTTGAATCGCTTCATGTAAGAGTGCCGCGTCATTGTGAAAATGCAAAGCGTGTGGCTCAATTC
>CAJTUY010000029.1:0-9755 GCA_910579415.1 uncultured Clostridia bacterium
GTTTCCTATATGAATATAGTTATATACAGTCGGTCCGCACGCGTACATTTTTACCTCATTTTTATTTATAGGTACAAATTCCTCTTTCTTACGCGTTAAAGTATTATATATTTTCATTCTGATACTTCCTTTTTATATTCATAATTTCATGCCTTACTTAGTATACATCACCCGAAGGAAAATTTCAACTGTTTTTTAGCAAAAAACACCTGCTAATTTATCCGTTTCTTTTTTACCGCAATTCCGATAAAACAAGTGCATTTTTTGATTTCCGAATAATGCTTTTTATCATCAGCCGTATGGATATTGTCAAGCTGCAGCCACTCCTCCCACGCAATTTTAAAATTCTTAAGCTCCCATGTATTTACAAACTCCATACAAGGACTGACTCCGATTATATTCTGCCACCATTTACAGCTATGGAACATATAATAATCATCACCCAACCATTCGCCGAGTAATTCTTTCTGACGTCCTTCATATTCCTCCTTAACTCCGGGAACCGCAATCAGCACAGTTCCTCCGTTCTTTACAAACGGAAGTATTTTTTCCTTAAAAAAGTTCTTCTTACCTGCAAAATAATGATAGGAATCAATACTTATAACCGCATCAAAAAAATTCTCCTGAAAATCCAATTGATTTGCGTCCGAATGTACCGGAATAATTCTCTTATCCATATTCCATTTTTGAAACCGCTTTAAATTCTCCTCCGGGTCTATCCATAAATCATTTGCGTACACATTAGCGCCTGTTTCATTTGCAATAAAAAGGCTTGTAAGTCCCGTACCACAGCCCAAGTCAAGAATTATTCCGTTAGCTTCTATATTAAGCGGATATGCTAAAAGCAATTCATCAGCTAGCCTTATACTGTTAGGTCCCATAAGATATTCATTTGTGAAATACTTTGAGTATTTGTCACTGCTTTTTATTGTATTCATAATCCTCTCTCCTAAAAGTATTTAGTCGAAATAATGACGTATTATGTGGAGCATAATTCTCATGTAAACTGCATTATAACGCTGTTTTTGCATACAGGCGAATACCGCATGCGCATTTGTATAGCCCTGCGGTATGTCAGACATAAACGTACCGGAAATTTCCTCAATACGTTCCTTTCTCTGTTTTTTACCCAACTTCAGCTTCGGATTAAACAGAAAACAAAAGCTTCCGAAGGTCTTTTTAAAATACTCGTCAAATATGCGTTTTTCCGCATCCTTATTATTTCTGTTCCAACCGAATACAATATCTCTTACACACATAGTTGATGTATGCGCAGTGTCAAAAATGTCAAACGGATATTTATCCCAGAAGCGTTTATATGTGTTCACCGTATACCTGCACAGTACATCGCTTATAATGCAGAATTTATCTATACAGCTTACATACCTTGCTACAAAGACATCGTCCTCGCTTTTTCTCAGGTCGGGAAATTCGATGTTGTTTTCACGTATGATACCTGTCTTATACAGCTTAAACCATGCCGCGCCCTGTATTCCCTTATCGCCGTACATAGAAAGATGGACGGCATAAGCATTTCTTGCTTCGTCTGCGTCATACACTCCATCAGTTTTTTTTATAACGCGCGTTATTTTTTTGCCGTCATACATTGAAAAGCTGCATGCCGCAAGGTCACAGTCCTCTTTTTCCATAGCTTCTGCAAGACGTTCTATTGCGTTTGGTTCAAGATAATCGTCCATATCAAAAAAATAAACATAATCGCCCGTAGCTTTCCTTAACGCAAGATTTCTTGCGGCGGCAGGTCCTTCATTATTTTTGCTGAATACAGCAATACGTCTGTCTTTATCTGCCTGCGCCAGACATTTTAAATACGTTTTATCCTTTGAACCGTCATCTATAATTATTATTTCAAGATTTTTGTATGTTTGTTCCGTTATACAGCTTATGCCGCTTTCTACATACTTTTCCATATTATAAACGGGAATTATTACACTTACTTTTTTCATAGTTCCGCAATTTCCTTTACAGCATTAAAATTTCTTTTTGAATTATTCCTGTCACGAAGCTTAAAAAAGCCGTTTATCCTATCAAGATATTCACTCTCAATTTCAGCATTGCGAGAAAGAATTTTTTCAAGTTCATTCAGTACAGCGTCCAAATCGTATACTACTTTACCGAAAGCATCGCGCTTATAGTTAAAATACCCTTCGCGATAGTGTTGTTTTCTGAAGCTTTCTTCGTCAAACTGATAAAATATCATAGGTTTTTCCATATAACCGTAATCAAAGAATACACTTGAAAAATCAGTTATAAGCACATCTGAATTTATAAGCAGACTTTGTACAGTACAGTCATTAAAGGTCATTATCCGTACCTTTTCGCATGCCGTAAAGCAATCAATAAATCCCTGCATTTCAATATGCGGATAAAACAGGGCTTCACAGCCGTATTTATTAAGAATATCCTTCAGCCTGCTGCTGTTTAAAAGCGCATCAAAGCTTTTAAAATATTCACTCTCCATAAACGTATGTTTATCCGCGCCTTGCAGCGAATACCGCCATGTAGGCATTATAAGCACCTTTTTTGTAAGCTCTGTATTTTTTATTAAATCATCATATCTGCACAGTCCGAGCAGTTTTACAACACCGTCTTTATATCCGAAATTATCACGCACATATTCATATTCAGGCTTTGCAGAGCATACAAACAAGTCAATATTTACATTATTGTCATAAAGATATGTAAGGTTATCTTTGATAATACCATGCTGCAAAAAAATCTTTTTTCCGCCTACAAGGCCAAGCTTATCAGCTCTTACGAAAAAATCTATATAAGGAGTATATCCCATAATATGCGTACTGATTTTAACCTTTGATACCGCAACTGCCAGAAAATGCTTAAAGCCGGCATAATCAATAATACGTCCGAGCTTTGCCGCTCTGCTTCTGTCTGCGCTGTCCCTGCTTATTACATAAGCAATGTTTATTTCCGGATTATTCCGCGTTATATACTTGAAAAGATAATATGCGTTATCGCGCGCGTCAATTCCGCGTTCTGCTATAAGCCACAGGTCCCTGTATTCCTTTCTGTTCTTTACAAACGGCGAAAGAATAAGCGCAAGCGAATATTTTACGGCGCAGGAAATATACCGTACTGATTTTTTTACAAACAGTCTGACATTCATATATTTCCCTCCAATTCAGAAAAAGAGGACAAGCACTGTCCCCTTTTAACTATTATTTGCTTTCCAAAAGCTTATCTATACTTGCAAGTTTCACACATGTAACAAGTATTTCACATGCCTGCTTTAATTCGTCCGTTGAAGGATATGTAGGCGCAATACGTATGTTGCTGTCATGCGGGTCTCTGCCGTACGGATATGTAGCTCCGGCGGCAGTCATTACTACACCTGCATCTTTGCACATTCCTACTACCTTCTTTGCACAGCCGTCAAGCGTATCCAGAGATATAAAATAGCCTCCGTTCGGACGCGTCCAGTTCGCAATGTCAAGTCCGCCAAGCTCTGTATCAAGCGCATCAAGTACAGCTTCAAATTTCGGTCGTATAATATCAGCATGCTTTTTCATATGCGCAAGCATTCCGTCAAAATCGCCGAAAAATCTTGCGTGGCGAAGCTGATTCAGCTTGTCATGACCTATTGTCTGTACGCTCATCTGTTTTTTAATAAAATCAAGATTCGCCTTTGAAGCTGAAATAGCGGCAATACCTGAACCCGGAAAAGTCACCTTAGAGGTTGAACAGAACTTGAATACCATATCAGGATTTCCTGCCTTTTCACATTCCTCAAGTATTTCAAGTATATGGTCCTGCTTATCCTCATATAAATGATGTATACAATACGCATTGTCCCAGTAAATTCTGAAATCATCAGCCGCAGGCTTTAAATTTGCAAAACGTCTTACAGTTTCATCAGAATATGTAATGCCCGACGGGTTTGAATACTTCGGAACACACCAAATTCCCTTTATGCTATCGTCCTTTGATACCAAGTCCTCCACCATATCCATATCCGGACCTGTCTGAGTCATAGGAATATTTATCATTTCTATGCCAAAAAATTCGGTTATCGCAAAATGTCTGTCATATCCCGGCACAGGGCAAAGAAACTTAACCTTATCAAGCTTTGCCCACGGGGTTGAACCCATAACGCCGTGCGTCATTGAACGCGCAACAGTATCATACATAACATTAAGGCTTGAATTACCATAAATAATAATATTGTCAACGGGACATTCAATCATTGCGCTGAGAAGTCTTTTTGCCTCGATAATACCGTCAAGAACACCGTAGTTGCGGCAATCCACTCCCTGCTCCCCTACAAGCTCATGCGAGCGTGACAAAGTATCTATCATTTCCATAGAAATATCAAGCTGCTCGGTATTGGGCTTACCTCTTGACATATCAAGCTTCAGACCCATTGCCTTAAGCTCCTCGTATTTTGCACTTACTCCCTCACGTTCCTTAATCAGTTCCTCTCTGCTCATTTCCCTATATGACATTGAAAATCCTCCCTTACACTAATCCGATTATATTAAAGTATACCACAACTGCGCTAAGCAGTCAATTCGTAAATAACACAAATCATTGTTTGCGCATTACTCAATAACTGTTACTTTACAATAAATCTGTACTCCGTCACGTGATTATACTCTTCATTAGCTTTAAGACATGGCGAAGGATAATGACTATGCTCCATTGCATTCGGGAAGCACTGTGTTTCAAGGCAAAATGCCTGATGCTGTCCATATCTTGCGCCCTCCTTATATATTCCATCCGTAAGAGCATTTGAGGTATAGAGCTGCATTGCAGGCTGATTTGTATAAACCTCCATAGTAATTCCGTTTTCAGCACAGCCGGCAACTGCCGCAAGGCGATAGCCTCTGCCTGAAATTGCGTAATTATGGTCGAAGCCCTCATACATTTCAATCTGGTCAAAATCAGCGCGTATATCCTGTCCTATCGGCTTTGCGGTTCTGAAATCAAACGGCGTTCCTTCTACGCTAAGCACCTCGCCTGTCGGCATACCCTCGTTATCATTAGGAGTATAAAAATCCGAATTTATCTGTAATGTCTGTTTATCAATAACACCGCTCGCGTGTCCTGCAAGATTAAAATATGTATGATTTGTCAGATTTGTGACAGTATCCTTATCACTTACCGCCGTATACTCTATTTTTATCGCATTGTTTTTGGTGAGCGTATATACAACCTTTACCTTAAGACTGCCGGGAAAACCTTCCTCTCCGTCAGGTGAAAGAAGTGTAAGCGCAAGTGCAGGCTCGTTTTCGTCAATTACATCCACTTCCCATATCTTTTGGCCAAAACCAACATTTCCGCCATGCAGGCTGTTATTTCCTTCATTTATCCCTACATGATATGTTTCTCCGTTTAAAACGAACATGCCTTTTTTTATCCTATTCGCATGTCTTCCGATAAGCGCGCCGAGATAGCCGTCATTTTTCAGATAGTCCTCCAAAGTATCACGACCAAGAGCAACATCTGTTTTTATGCCGTTTTTATCCGTTACATATAAATTCTTTATAATTCCGCCATAATTTAAAATCTCAGCGCTTAAGCCCTGACCGTTATCCAAAAGATATGAATATACCTTTTCACTGCTCGGCATTGTTCCAAATTCTGTTTTTGTTATTGACATGACACTCTTTCCTTTCACAAAAAAATTCCTATGGAAATAATATCATTTCCACAGGAATTTGTCAAATTATTTTAATGATATATACATGTGTATTTCCATATCATTCATATCTCCGCCCTGATACTCCTCAAAGTCACATATAAACGAACGGTCAAGCTTCATTTTCCATAGGTTCCGCCAAAATTCCCGAACCGCACTTACTATATGTCCGCGTATCACAAATCTGGCGTATTTACCTTCGGGAATTGTCATTGTTTCAGCCGCTTGAGCATTGTTCGCTGCTTCGCAGCATACCATTGTCTTATAATCGCCGTTTTCAGCGTAATCAGTATAAAGTCCTATACATTTTTCATTAACCTTGCCGGTAATTAAGCCGTATACACCGCCGTAAAAGTTTTCCCAAAGTCCTCCGATAACTTTAGGAGCTTCTGGCGAATTCAGATTCGTCCGCGCCGAAACTCCTGCTACTGTTTTTTCTTTCAGATTTACAATTTCATAATCCATTGTTATAATCACTCCTTAATTATTTTTGATAATGTGATTATAACACAGTTAATATGACAGCTGCATGTCATATTATAAATAATTTTTCAGACTTTTTTCAAATTTCTCTTTTATTTTACATCTGACACTTTCAGGCGATATTACCTGCGCATATTCTCCAAACGACATTATGTAGCCGAACAGCCACTCATCAACGGGAAAATTGATTTTAACAATAAAACAGCCATTATCATCGCGTTCAAAATCATCAAATTCATCGTAGACCCGATACTCCGATTCAGGACCTACTTTAAGGATAACTTCAGTCGTATTTATATTTTCTTCCTTATAGTCATAATCAGGCGCTTCACGTTCAAAGCCGTCACACGTAACAGAAACTCGTTTTATTCTTGAAAGCCTGAACATTCTGTAATCATCCGCTTTCCTGCAATATGCAATCAGATACCATGCACGTCCCTTAAAATACAACCTAAGCGGCTCAACAGAACGTACTGACGATTTTCCCCGACTGTTTATGTATTCAATTTCCGATATTCGTTTTTTGATTACCGCCTCCTTAAGGTTATCAAATACAGTCTTTTGTCCCTTGCTCCAGTCAGAAAAATCCACTCCTATCCATGAAGCGTCATCCTTTCTGAACAGCGAAGCAAGCTTATCCTTAACAGTTGTGTTATCTATATTGGGAAGTACGGACATTGCGCCCAAAGCAGATATAATTTCCGTTTGTTCGCTGTCGGATATAAGCGACTTATCAAGCACAAAATTATCAAGCAGGCTTATTCCTCCGCCTTTTCCGCGCGTTGCATAAACAGGTATACCTGCCTGCGACAAAATCTCAATATCCCTGTATATGGTACGTACCGATACTTCAAACCGTTCTGCAAGTTCTTTTGCCGTAACGGTCTTTTTATCCAGCAATATGTATATCATTTCAAAAAATCTGTTAATTTGCACCGTCTTTTCTCCTTCAGGATAAAAAAAGAAGCCGAAAACGGCTTCTTTTCTTAAGTTACGCTAACTTTGCAAGCTTAAGGGCAAGCTGCGACTTCTTTCTTGCCGCATTATTCTTGTGAAGAATACCCTGACTTACACCTCTGTCAAGCTTCTTGACAGCGTCATTAAATAGTGTCTGCGCGTTTTCTTTATCGCCCGAAGCAACTGCTGCTTCAAACTTCTTGATAGCCGTCTTTAAGGCTGTCTTGTGTGAAAGGTTTATTAGAGTCTTTTTCTCTGTAACCTTTACGCGCTTTTTAGCTGATTTAATATTAGGCACTTTTTACACCTCCGCAAATTTAATCTATAATACCGTACTATTATACACCAACCTGCTGTGAAATGCAAGAAGTTTTTTATTTTTTTAGGTCTTTTATCTAAATTAACCAAATTACATACAGTTTTATGTAACCCATAACTACATTTTCAATATTGTTTTATAATAATCAAGGCTCTGAAAGGTCTGGTCAAGCTGAAGTGAAATATACTGTTCTGTAAGAGCATTCATACGGTCAATAATGTCGGCGCTCGCATTAAACGACAACATTCTTTTATCCTCACATGAGGATATGTAGCTTAATGCATTAAACAGGCTTTTATCCATTTTTACAAGATATTTTCCTCCGCATGCAGCGCATACCATTCCGCCTTTTAATAAATCAAACGCAGTTACCGCCGCGCTTCCGCAGGACGCGCAGGAATGTATTGACGGCATGTAGCCGCCGGCACACATAAGCTTCAATTCGTATACCGTTTTTACCTTCTGCGTACCGTCCTCCTTATAGGCAAGCGCGTAAAGACTGTTCAGAAACATATGCAGTATGCGTTCATCAGGATTATTCATACCCAAAAGATTGTATGTTATATCAGCAAAATATACGCACAGCGAAAGCTTTTGTATATCCTCACAAATAGGGTAAAAGCCGTCCAGCGTGTCAATATTATTTACTGTCATAATATCCTTATTTGAGCTTTTATAAAATGTAAAGTCACCATAGCAGAGAAACTGACTCGACGCCGACTTCGATTTGGTTTTTTTTACACCGTAGCTTACAGCCTTCACTATGCCGTATTCGGCAGTAAAGACCGTAAGCATTCTATGCCCTTCGCCGTAGTCCGACTGCTTTATGATAACACCTCTTGCTCTAACTTCTGCCATCTGTCTTCTGTACGCGTGAATGTTTCCCAAGAAATTCTGTTTAGTTCGTTCATTTTTACCGCCCTCCGAAAAAACAATTTTTTGTCCTACACTTATGTTTTTCATTTTTTCAGCGGTTATACTGACACTATTTTCTATTCGTTCACATATCCGAAGTTTTTGATTAAAAAGTCGCTGTTTCTCCAATCCGATTTTACTTTTACCCAAAGTTCAAGGTAGACCTTCTTGTCAAGCATTTTCTCTATGTCACTTCGCGCCATAGTGCCGATTTTTTTAAGCATATCGCCGTTTTTACCGATTATAATTCCCTTGTGTGACGATTTTTCGCAGTATATTGTCGCAAAAATATTTGTGATATTGGATTTTTCCTGCATTTTTGTAATTTCAATAGCGATACCGTGAGGTACTTCCTTATCAAGCAGCCACAAAAGCTTCTCGCGAACAATTTCCGCCGCAATCTGCTTCTCGGGCTGGTCGGTTACCAAATCGCTGTCATAAAATTCCGGACCGTCTGTAATGTATTCCTCTATGTCATTAAGCAGAATATCCACCCCGTCATTGTTTTTGGCGCTTATCGGTACAATCGAATCAAAATTGTGAATATTCGAATAATCCGCTATAATCGGAAGCAAATCCTCCTTTTTCATAACGTCCACTTTATTCAGTACAAGGATACACGGAAGTCCCGTTTTTGAAATACTTTTAGCTATTTTACGTTCCATATCCTGTATTTTTCTGCTTGCATCAACTACAAATATAAGTACATCCGTATCACCCATGCTGTTATTTGCAACATTTACCATATATTCGCCAAGTTTATTATGAGGCTTGTGTATGCCCGGCGTATCGGTAAATATTATCTGCTCTTCGTCAGTTGAATATATCGCCAGTATTTTATTCCGCGTAGTCTGCGGTTTATCTGATATTATCGCAATTTTCTGTCCCACTATTGCATTTAAAAGTGTTGATTTCCCCACATTAGGCATGCCTATTATTGCGGCAAAACCCGATTTAAAATTCTTTTTCTTCATACATTTCTCCTAATCCCCAGTGAATTCAGTACCTTTTCCTGTTTTTCGCACATTACTTTCTCGCCCTCTTTGTCATCTACATGGTCATATCCCAAAAGATGAAGCATGGAATGAGCCGTAAGAAACGCTATTTCCCTTATAAAGCTATGTCCGTATTCCTCTGACTGCTGACGCGCGCGTTCCATTGAAATTACTATGTCGCCAAGCATGACACAACCTCCGTCCATCTCATATTCGGCGCAGGCATTACCGTCAGCGTCAAATTCAAGCATCGGGAACGACAGCACATCAGTGGCTTTGTCAATTCCGCGCTGTTCATTATTTATTCTGCGTATCGCATCATTATCAGTAAGCGTTACGCTTATCTCCGCATCAAAGTCACACTCCTCCTCACAAAGAACTGCAAGACACACATTTTTTATTGTCTCTTCTA
>CAJTUY010000029.1:9791-26640 GCA_910579415.1 uncultured Clostridia bacterium
TCATTTTCAAGTATTAAATCAATCATTTGTCCTTTTCTTAGCCCTTCTCTTTTCCTGCTCTGCATCGTATTTTGCGTATGCCTTTATAATTTCCTGTACCAGAGGATGACGCACTACATCTTTTTCCGTAAAGTTACAGATTTCTATACCCTCAATATTTTTAAGTATTCTTATTGCTTCCTTAAGTCCGGAACGCTTATCGCGCGGAAGGTCAATCTGAGTTATATCACCTGTAACGATTGCTTTTGAACCGTATCCAATTCTTGTAAGAAACATTTTCATTTGCTCGGGAGTTGTGTTCTGAGCCTCATCAAGAATAATAAATGCATTGTCCAGCGTTCTGCCTCGCATATATGCAAGCGGCGCAACTTCAATCACGCCCTTTTCCTGATAACGCAGAAAGCCCTCTCCCCCAAGCATTTCGTACATTCCGTCATACAATGGTCTTAAATACGGGTCAACCTTATTCTGCAAATCTCCCGGAAGAAAACCCAGTTTTTCACCTGCCTCCACCGCAGGTCTGGTAAGGATTATCCTGTTTACCTCCTTTGACCTGAGCGCCGTTACTGCTTTTGCTACGGCAAGATATGTTTTTCCCGTACCTGCCGGACCGACTCCAAATACTATTGTATTATTTTCAATCGCTTCGACATACCTCTTTTGCCCAAGTGTTTTAGTTTTTATCGGATGTCCCTTTACGCTTACCGCTATGCAGTCGTCACCCATCATTTTAAGGTCAATTCCGCCGTTTTCCTGTACCATTGTTATGGCATACAGTACCTTCTGACGGTCTATCACCTCTCCGCGTGATATAATCTGCATCAAAAGATTTATTACCTCCTGCGCTTTATCAACATTATCCTCCTCACCGGCAAGACGCAGCGCGTTATCACGCTGAGCTATACTCACCGACAGTGCCTTCTCCAAAAGCTTTATATTTTCGTCAAAGCTTCCGAACAAAGCTGACATATCAACCTCCTGCGGCACTTCTATCTCCCTGTTTATCAAATATTTCCTCTCCTTTGTTTTTAATTCTCCGCGAGCGGCTGCTCAGCGGCGATATTTTCTATAAAATTCATTTCAAGCGTTACGCTTATTGTTTCATTATCTTTCTTTACATATTCAATATTTTCATTCTGAAGCCTGCTTCCCGTCCTTAATTCTTTTGAAATCTTTTCCTCAAGGTCATTTTTTGCAAATTCTACTGCTGTTTCAATGCTTATAGGCTCTTTATTTACTGTAACTTCATTATACGACACTGTATCTACGGCAATACCCGAATAACCGAAAAACGGTATGTTAAGTTCGCTGCGTTTTTCTGATACGTCATAATCCTCATATGAAACATCACGCGCAGGAAGAGTATATACCTTGCCGAATATTTCTATTGAACGATGCTTCCTACGTTTTCCCGTCGGGGTACGCGACTCGTAATACAGCTTATATTCTCCTGTATGCTTGTGAGATGTATACGCGTCAATCTCAGCCATAGAATGTACGTAAATATATTCCTCGTCCTGACCCTCTTTATAGGCGGGGACTTTTCCCGATACAATCACATCTCCCGCATTCACCGCATCGCCTACCGATACTGCTTCCGCACCGTTTTTAACTACCATACGCTTGATACTTCCGTCACGCGCAGCAATAATATCACACGGAGCGTCCTTGTCAATTACAATAGGAGGAATTGTCTGCTCATATATTTCTACACGCGCTTTGGCGCCTTCTATGTAAACCCATGCCCATGCTATATGGTCATTCTCACTTATAATCGCGCGTTTTATATCCATACCGTCAGGCAGTCGGGATTTAAGCGCGCCGTTTCTGACACCCATTTTATCCAGAGTTTCCGTAATCCCTGCTATATCGCTGTTTTCAACTCCGTTAATCTCAACAAGCCATATAAAACGAGTTGACACGATACACAGCACAGCGCATACCGCAAGAGTTACAAGCAGAACACGACGATTTCGGTAAAGTCTGAGCATGTGCAAAAGCCCGTGCTTTTCCTTTATTCTTACCCTGACATGACACTTTTTTGCCACATCTCTTAACAGAATGAAATCCTGTCTTAAAACCGACGCTCCTATCCCGTCCGACATCGGCACCGTATCCCAGATACGTATTCCCCGCCGCAGACAAATATTTAAAAAGCGTTCCGCTCCCTTTCCACATATTTCTATTATAACATATCCGTAAAGAAATTTAAAGAACTTCTTGAACATTTTTTACTCCCTTTTTTCAAATCTCGTATTCAACGCTTGTAAATGTACCTGAAATCAGTATATCTTCAAGTCGTATCCGCTCCAGCAAAAGCGACCTGCCGCATATATGAACAATACCCATAGGCGTCGATACGCGTATCTCCGTATCCGTATATTGGAGTATTCCCTTATGATTTTCAATATATATTTCCTTATCGCCCGAAATAGTAAGACGCGGTATGTTCATTACAACATCTTTAGGTACACCCCACGCGTCCGATACACGCTCGGTAATACGTTTTTTCATCTACATCACTCCTAAATTTATCCTATGAAAAATTTACGGTTTTAAGTACAAAAAACTCCTCATATAATAAATAAAACACTTGATTGGAGAACTGTAAAATGAAAGCTAAAAGACTGTTTGTTTATACATTTGCCGTCGGAGCGGTTATTCTTCTTGTAAAAAACGCGTCCGATGCAATACTTTACGCAAAGGACGCCGTTAATATTTGTATGGAAATGATTATACCATCGCTGTTCCCGTTCTTTATCTGTTCAGGCATTCTTATTTACTCGGGGTTCTGTGAGCTTCTGGCAAAAGCTTTTCAGTTTTGCATGTATCCGCTGTTCCGTGTAAGTCCTGCCGGAAGCAGCGCGTTTATACTCGGTATTGTAAGCGGATATCCGCTCGGAGCAATTACCGCAGGTGAACTTTACGAAAGCAGTTACCTATCAAAGGTTGAAGCCGAACGGCTTTTGGCATTCTGCAACAATTCAGGTCCTCTGTTCATTCTCGGCTCGGTGGGAATTGCAATATATGCAAATATCAGATGCGGTATCGCGCTTTATGTATCACATATTTTAGCCGCGCTTACCGTAGGTATTATTTTTCGATTCTACGGCAGAAGCAAGCATTCATCTCCGCCTACGCGTATGACTACACCCGACCGCAGTGTAGGCGAAATATTTGATATAGCTCTTCAGAACGCCATAAGAAATATCCTTACAGTATGCGGAGCAGTTCTGTTTTTCAGCGTTATAGGCAGACTAATACTGTCGCTCGCTCCCGTAAGCGGAATTGCTGATGCAATACTTTCAGGCATGCTTGAATTTGTTACCGGCACAGTAAAAATATCTCTTCTGAATACTTCTGAGGCAAAAAAACTGATACTTACGGCAATAGTCGTAGGATTTGCCGGTCTGAGCGTACATGCTCAGGTTATGGCAGTTATTGCAAAGTATCGTTTAAGCCTTATCCCGTACATAATCGGCAAGGTTCTTCATGGTCTTCTTGCAGGAATATACATGATAGTATATTTACATATAAATCCTATTACCTCAGCAGTTTTTGAACCGTCAATGAGCAGAGGGTTCGCCGCCGCTTCTGCATTTGAAACAGTTACAGCCGTATGTGTCGTGTGTCTTTGCGTTGCAATAGCGCTCGGACTGTACGTAAAAGAATACAAAAAGGGACAATGATGTCCCTTTTTTCGTGCTTGTTTTATAATCCTATCTGAATTATATACAAAAAAAACACGAAATAAGTACTAATTTTTTACAAAAACCATTGCAAAATGAAATAATATGTGCTATACTTAATGTTACAGTAATGTTACAAAATGATTGTAATAATATTTCATAAAACTATTATCACGTATTTTTACGCACTATATAAACTTTTAATACATCTTTTTACGGAGGAGAAAAAATGAATAAAAAACTTATCAGCGTAATTATATCAGCGGTAATGCTAATCGCTCCGTTTCAGTATGCCGGTGCGGAAAGTACCCGTACAGTAATCAAAATAGGCGATTATCTGCAAATGGGTACATATGATGGTGAACCTATATTATGGCGCTGTGTAGATGTTGATAGAAACGACTACCTGATGCTTTCCGATAAAATTCTGTGTCTTAAACCATTTGACGCTCATGTAACCGAAAGCAACGAAGAAAACTCACACAGCAGAGGAAACAGGAGCAGTTACTGCTCAAATTACTGGGCAGACAGTAACATACGTTCATGGCTTAATTCGGAAGAAAGCGCAGGAAATGTACAATGGCTGTGCGGCAATCCTCCGGACAGCGCTCATATATGGAAACAATACAACTCATATGACCAGGAGGCTGGTTTTTTGAGTAATTTTTCTGAGCTTGAAAAAAGAGCTATAAAAGAAACCACTCAAAAATCGCTTCTTGCAGAATGTGACAAAGATATTCCCGATGTTTCAGGAACAGCCAAGCATATTGTTTCAAATCCGATTTCAAGCGTAATACAAAATTATTATAGCGCTTATTCCGAACAGGTTACAGATAAAATGTTCCTTTTGGATGTACAACAGATAAACATGGTATATGACAACGGAAGCCTTTTGGGTGATACATATTATGTGGGCAAGCCTACCGAAAATGCCGTAAATAAATCGAATTACAAAGCAGAAAACTTGTCTGCCGACAAAGAATGGTATTCTTGGCTGCGTTCGCCCAACGCCAATTCTCCCAACAGCGTCCGCTACGTTTCTGTCGGTTCTATCGAAAGTACCACCGCCTTCTATGGCGACAGAGGTATACGTCCTGCCTTCTATTACAACCTTTCCTCTGTAAGTATACTGGGAAGCGGAACGCTTCAGGACCCATACATTCCTCATGAACATTCTCTTACATATCACGAAGCAATTTCTCCTACCTGTACAGAATCCGGAAACTGTGCATACTGGGACTGCGGGAATGGCTGCAACAGGCTGTATTCCGATGAAAACGGAATATATCAGCTTTCCGATATTTCCATCCCACCGACAGGTCATATTCAGGTCAGCGGAACAGTCACTCAGGAGGCAACGTGTACTGAACCGGGCGTTACAACATATAAATGCACCATATGTGATGAAGTGCTTGATACAGAAGAAATACCTGCAAAAGGACATACTTCCGTAACCGACAACGCATATGAGCCGACTTGTACGGATTCAGGCAAAACTGAAGGAAGCCATTGCCCCGATTGCGGTGAAATCATTGTCGCGCAGGAGGATATTCCGGCAAAAGGTCACAACTGGGACGAATGGTCAGTAACAAAAGAACCTACCGCCGCTGAAACAGGGATTAAAACAAGAACCTGCACAAGATGCTCCGAAACAGAAACGGCAGATATACCGGTTATAACATGTCATATAAATTTTGACGGAGAAAACGCCGCTATATTCACTCTTAAAGGCGGAATGTATGCTATAATTTTCGCAGTATATAACTCAGACGATGTACTGGTGAAAACCGAATTGCTGAACATAGAGTTACAGGAAGGTGAAAACCCACCGTTAACTCCTTCCTTTGATATTGAAGAAACAGAATATGTAAAGGTAATGCTTTGGGATAAAATAGACAACTTGAAGCCGCTATGCGCGGCAGGCATTAAAGAAAACACAAACGGCACGGTTTAACCGTGCCGTTTTTATAAAGATTAAAATACAAAATCAAATTCCAAATCGCCGATACGGACCGTCTGTCCCTCTTGTATTCCCATGTTGATTAAATCCTCAATCACACCTCGATTTAAAAGCGCGCGCTGGAAATACTGAAGCGATTCATTATCCGAAAAGTTAACGCTGCCTCCCACAGCTTCAATCCATGAACCTGTTATTACATACGCTTCATTGTCACGTTTAATCTCATATCCTTTTCCGCCCTTATCCTCATATTCCTCCTCAATATCCATTTCAGGCTCAAATATTGCAATTGGCGGAAGCTTTGTAAGTTCCTCGTATGTCTTCTGCATAAGCTCTTTTACGCCGTTATTTGTTGCAGCGGACATTTCAAACACTTCAATCCCGCGCTTTTTCATTTCATCTAGAAAATCCTTATACAGCTTTTCATCCTGAATTATATCTATCTTATTCGCCGCCACTATCTGCGGTCTTTCCTCCAGTGACATATCATAATTTGAAAGTTCAGCATTTATAATATCAAAATCCTCAACAGGATTTCTTCCTTCAATTCCCGACACGTCAACTACATGTATTAAAATTCTTGTTCTTTCAATATGACGTAAAAATTCATGACCCAAGCCTATTCCCTCGCTCGCACCCTCTATTATACCCGGTATATCCGCAAGCACAAAGCTCCTGCTATCTCCCAAGTCCACTACTCCCAGATTGGGCGCCAGCGTTGTAAAGTGATAATTTGCAATTTTCGGGTCTGCTTTAGTCGTCATTGACAAAAGAGTAGATTTTCCCACATTCGGGAAGCCTACCAGACCAACATCGGCAAGAAGTTTTAATTCAAGCAAAATTTCACGTTCATCACCATTCTGACCGTTTTTCGCAAAATTCGGGGTCTGTCTTACGGCTGTTGCAAAATGTGCATTACCCCAGCCGCCGTTACCGCCACGCGCAAGCACAACCTCCTTATCGGGATTTGATAAATCTGCAATTATGCGGTTACTCTCCGCGTCACGCACAACTGTCCCCTGCGGAACTTTTATTATAATATCCTCGCCTTTTTTACCCTTCTGCCTCTTACCTGCTCCGTCTGCGCCGTTTTCTGCAACATATTTGCGCTTATAACGAAAGTCCATAAGCGTTGTCATTCCAAGCTCAGCCCTGAATATAACATTACCGCCCTTACCTCCGTCGCCGCCGTCAGGGCCGCCTGCCGCCACGTATTTTTCACGATGAAACGATATTGCACCGTTGCCGCCCCTGCCTGCTTTTATGAATATTCTCGCTTTATCCGTAAACATAGTTTTTCTCCGTTTCGTTTATTTCATTACATCATATCATTTACGCAAGGGCGGTGTCAATACTTATTTAATAAAATGTACAGTCACCTTGAACAAATCGCCGTCTGTTGTAATATGAAGCTCGCCTCCGCAGCCTTCAACATAACTCTTTACAATTGCCAGTCCAAGTCCGCTTCCTTCACTTGTACGCGACTTATCCCCGCGCACAAAACGCTCGCTTATTTCCGACGCATCAAAGTCCATCTCATATCCGGCAATATTCTTTATTTCCACGCTTGCCCAATCGCCGCCGGATTTAATATCAATATAAACACGGGTGTTTTTCATTGAATATTTTACACAGTTTACAAAAAGATTTTCAAATACACGTGAAAGCTTCTTACCGTCACCTTTTATAAATACTTCCTTATCTNACGAGCTTACCCTGAAATCAAGACCTGATTTTTCAATCATTTCATTAAGCTCCGCCATAGCCTGATTAACCAACAGGCATATGTCTATATCCTCGATTTCAAAATCCTCGCTTCCGCTCTGAACCTTTGAAATATCAAAAAGGTCGGAAGTAAGCTGCTTCAGCCGTTCACCTTTTTGCTGTATTATTTTTACATAATCGTTAGCCTCGTCAGGCGAAAGCTTTTCCTTTGACAATAAATCCGCATAATTTATTATTGAAGTAAGCGGTGTTTTTATATCATGCGAAACATTGGTTATAAGCATTGACTTCATACGCTCCGCCTTAACCTCGCGTTCAAGCGACTTCTGAAGTCCATCGCCTATTGTATTTACATTTTCAGCCATCTGTCCTATGACTCCATCAGGACAGTCTGTTATTTTATGGTTCAAATCCCCGTCTTTGATTTTTTCAATTCCGTTTTTAAGATTTTCAAAACCAACAAGACGTTTCGCTATAAATATAATAACCCCTATGACAAATGCTGCAAGAAATACTATAAACACAGGGCTTGCCAGTGTCAGCACCGTAAAAATGCACACGCCTAACGCAAATGCGGCTGCAAGTATTCCGACCAATCTGCCGCTGAAATTCTTTGCGGAAACCGTAAGTATTATATGTTTTGCTTCTGACAGCGACTTTGATATTCTTCTTTTATTTTTAACAAGAAAATTCCATATAAACTTACATGTCTTTTTAACACATTTCCATACAAATTTACATATGCGCGCTATCATTGAGCGTTGCAGAAATGTTCCGTTTTTAAGGTTTCTCACAAGCGACAGGAACAGCAGTAAAGAAAGCGACACCACACAGAATACTGCCACAGCCGCGACCTCGTGAGCAATCATTATGCCTTCTTCGATTATGAAGTATCCCGCGCCAATAATTGTCAGCGCGCCAAGTCCGAAGAATATACCCAAAAACAGCGCCGCCGTTATCTCCGCAAACATTTTATCAACAAGCATCATTTGAATTTCGTCGCTGCCGTATTTTCTGCCGGTTACACAGAGCAAATATATGAAAACTGCTATTGAAAATACCAGCAGTGCAATAATCTTTTTCGCAGCAGCATCGCCCGACTCTTTCATAGTTTCCCACACAATGCGGTGTTCTTCCTTGTATTTTTCACCCATTCTGACACACATTTCGTATTTCAGGTCATCACCGTCATAATTACTAATAAAATAATATCCGCCATACCCCTGACCATTTTTAAAACCCTGACGTGTTAATCCCTTATTATTTTTATCCTCCTGAACACGTACCCCTATTGATAATTCACTATTACTGAACTTATCATAATTTTCATCATTCTGATTTTTCAGATTTGTATATGTTCCGCCGTCGGTTTTAATATAACATTCCCACTCGTCAGGCGACGGCATAGCTTTTATTTGCTCCGGGTGCAGCTTACCCTTTTCGTCCATAGTATTTTCTAGTTTGTCTGACAACTTATAAAACTGCTCGCTTAATTCATTACCTGCAAAATGGCTGTCCTCATACGAGCTTTCAAAAAAATAGGCATTATCCTCTTTAAAGAAAGCTGTTGTCACAAGATACGCGCTTACCGCTACCGACAGAGCGCACAATATAAACGCAGCAAATTTTGTATAATTACTGTAAATAAACCTTTTCATAAGAATTACCTCCCTGCTATTTCTGAATTTTATATCCGATTCCCCATACCACCTTTAAATACTGAGGCTCTTTAGGATTTATCTCGATTTTCTCACGAATATGCCGAACATGAACGGCTATGGTATTGTCACCTACCGCACGTTCATAATTCCATACCTTTGAATATATGTCGTCAGCAGAAAACACTCTGTTTGGGTTTCTGCAAAGCAGTTCCAGAATTTTATATTCAATCGGTGTAAGCGAAACTTCTGCACCGTCAACCGTCACGGTTTTCGACTCTGTATCAACCGTAAGACCGCCTATTTCTATCCTGCTTTTAACAGTTTCCATTGCTCCAAGCTGCATATACCGCCTCAACTGCGATTTCACCCTCGCTACAAGCTCTGACGGATTAAACGGCTTTGTAACATAGTCGTCAGCACCTATATTAAGTCCGAGAATCTTATCGCTGTCCTCCGACTTTGCGCTTATAAGTATTACGGGAATATTTTTACTTTCACGTATTTTCATAAGTGTTTGTATCCCGTCAAGTTCAGGCATCATAATATCAAGTAATATAAGATGTATTTCCTTCGACATCACAATATCAAGCGCTTCTATACCTGTATATGCCTTTTCCGTTTCATAGCCCTCCGCTTTGAGGAATATCGCTATACTATTTACGATTTCCCTGTCATCATCTACAACCAGTATTGTATTTTTCATAATGTGCCCCCTTTCTTAATGAAAATAATAGCAGTTAATTCTTATGATTTTATTAAGAAAATTCTTAATTTTTTTTAAAGTTGAAAAAAAGCTGTTCTGAAATTATATTTCAGAACAGCCCGTAAATTCAAAATTAGTCGGCATAGACACTGCACTGTGTCTTATCTCTGCCCTTTCTTTCAAATTTTACCTTACCGTCGATTAGTGCGAACAAAGTATCATCACTGCCCTTACCAACATTGTTGCCGGGATGAATTTTTGTTCCTCTTTGTCTTACAAGAATGTTGCCTGCAAGCACAAACTGACCATCAGCGCGCTTTGCGCCAAGTCTTTTAGACTCACTGTCACGACCGTTCTTGGTACTACCCATACCTTTCTTATGAGCCATTTAAAACACCTCGCTCTCTTACAAATAGTGGTTTAATGCGTAAATTTAAGCGTTAATCTTTGTGATTTCAACCTTTGTGAAAGGCTGTCTATGACCCTTCTTTTTACGCTCGTTCTTCTTTCTCTTCATTTTGAAAACGTAAATCTTCTTAGCCTTGCCGTTCTTAAGAACCTTAGCTTCAACTGTTGCGCCGTCAACTGTCGGTGCGCCAACCTTTACATTTTCGCCATCGCCTGCCATAAGCACCTTATCAAAGGTTACTGCTGAGCCTTCCTCAACATCAAGCTTTTCAATGAAAAGCGTATCTCCCTCTGATACCTTGTACTGCTTACCGCCTGTTACGATTACTGCGTACATCTGAAAACACCTCCTCTTAATTTATGAGGACACGCTGTCGTAGGTACTGAATGTATCAGATTTGAAACCTATTCAATGCGGTCACTAAGATATATTACCATAATATCCACAGCTTGTCAAGCATTTTTTGACTTTATTTTTAATCCTTTACGTTAATAATAACCCCCACCGACGGCTTCGGATAAACGCTTACCGTCATTTCGGGAAGTCTTTCGCCTACTGCTGTTATATTCTTAATCTGTTCCACTCGTACGGGATTTAAAATAAACATTATATCCGTTTCACCCTCATTAACAGAGCTGTAACAGCTCTTGTAGCTTCGTGTCGGATACACATATTCCTCATACTTTTCCTCGTCAATCCTGAAAACATCCTCCAATACAAGCTTATTTAAGGCAACTATATCAAGCTTACAGTATTCCTTTGACATTTCAGGATAAACTTCTTTCTTTATATAATCGCTGTCCTGCAATACCATTCTGTAAAAATAATCTCCGCCGCAATATGCCGCAATACGTGTTTCAGCTTTCACGGTAGCTATCTGCTTTACCATAGTATTAACAATTGACTCCTCACTGGAATCAACAATTATCTTTTCAACTTTAAAATGGTCCTGCGAACCCGCAATAAAATGAGCTTCACTGAAATTACGCGGAGTCTTTACCTTCCTGTGAACGGGAAGTGATACAAGTCCGTCGGAATTTGAATTTGAAAGCGACATCATCATATAGTTATAAGGCTCGTTTCCGGTATGATTGGGATTGTTCGCCTTCATGTAATTTCTGTACTTAAGACATGTTTCATAGCGTGTCTGTCCATCGGTTATATACAGCGAAATATCCTTAAAATGTTCAATTATAAAGTCAATTGTGGGTTTATATGAAATTTTCCACAATTTTTCCTCAACCACCTCGCCTGCATCATCTTTTGATGAAAATTCAACGTCTGCCTTTTCCTCACGCAGCTCGTTCATAAGATTATATAAATCCCTCTCCTGCTCCATATACAGACAGTTAATCATGCTTATATCGGCATTTGTTGCCGCAAGAAGCTCGTATCTGTCTGATAACGAAACCTCGTGAAGTTTTTCACACGGTACAATTACACCGCTTCCGATTTCCTCCAGTTCAACCAACGCAACAAAGCTTGTATTTGAATAAAGCGTGCCGCCCATACTGATTGTCTGTTCATACATATAAATTACAGGCTCATCATCGCGGACAAGAATACCCTCGTCAATCCACGTATCAAGATATGACTTCGCACGTGTAAACACATTATCATTATCTGTGTCGGCATCGGATTTTCTGCCTGAGAACAACCTTACCGAATTATATTCGCTTTTTTCATAAAGCGCGTCCTTATCCTCATCGGATATATTATAGTACGGCGGTGAAACTACCGAACTTAGATTGGCAATTTTTTCCGGGCTGTATCTGTATCCTCTGAAGGGCTTTATTTTTGCCATACTAACACCATTACCTTTCTTCACGTCAATTACCAAGAGGGTATATTTACCCTATTATTATAGTATAACACATTTATCGTTTCGTCAATAAAAATTTTGTTAAATTTTCTTTACAGGTGATTTTTTTCAATATTATTCAATAATTTGTGTGTTTAGCCTTCGTTTTTTTATCAAATACTATGCTTGAATTAAAAAATAAGGAGGAGAAAAAAATGCACAAATTTTCCGGTTTTATGAAAGGCATGGCGACAGGCCTTGTTGTAGGCGCGGCAGTTACTATGATTACTGACCCGATGTCGGAACGTGACCGTCACAAAATTGCAAAAAAAACACAGGGTATTTTTAAGGATATTGGCACTGTGATTGACACTACTCTCGGCATGATGCACTAATTACCAAAGACCGCCGCTTAAAGTAAGGCGGTCTTTTTAATGCGTTGACATTCGTTTTTGTGCGTGATATACTTAACAAAAAGAATATCGAGGTACAATTATGGATAAAAAGCTTTTACGGCTTTACGCCGTTACTGACAGGTCATGGCTTAAGGGACGTACACTTTATGAAGATGTTGAAAAGTCATTAAAAGGCGGTGCGACACTCATTCAGCTTCGCGAAAAAAATATGACGTTTGACGATTTTATTAAATCTGCTGAAGAAATACTGACCCTATGCAGAAAATACAATGTTCCGCTTATTATAAACGACAATGTTGAGGTCGCTTTAGCATGCGGCGCGGACGGTGTTCATCTTGGACAAAGCGATACGGGTATCGCCAAAGCGCGTCAAATTCTCGGAAACAGCAAAATTATCGGCGCAACCGCAAAAACAATCGAACAGGCAAAAAAAGCTCAGAAGGATGGCGCCGATTATCTCGGCAGCGGCGCAATTTTCGGCACTTCCACAAAAAATGATGCAAAAAAAATGGATATGGAAACCCTGAGAAGTATAACAGCCGCAGTAGATATTCCGGTAGTTGCCATAGGCGGAATTACAAGGGAAAATATTTTTATGCTTAAAAACACAGGCATTGCAGGCGCGGCGGTTGTATCAGGGATTTTCGCTCAGGCAGATATAGAAAAAGCAACGGAGAATTTATATATAAAAGCAGGTGAAATAATATGAAAACAGCGCTTACAATTGCAGGCTCAGACCCAAGCGGCGGCGCAGGATTACAAGCGGATTTAAAGACCTTTGCGGCGCATGGTGTATACGGTATGAGCGCCATCACTTCAGTAACGTCACAAAACACACTGGGGGTAACAGGTGTTTTTGATATTCCGACAGAAGTTGTTAAAACTCAGCTTGACGCAATATTTACCGATATTTTCCCTAACAGCGTCAAAATAGGTATGCTGTCCTCGTCTGAAATTATAAATGCCATAGCTGACAAGCTTATTGAATATAACGTAAAAAATATAGTTCTGGACACCGTTATGGTATCAACAAGCGGTCATAATCTTCTGCGTCCTGACGCGGTTGACGCGCTTACCTCGCGTCTTTTCCCTCTGGCAGATATTATCACTCCTAATTTATATGAAGCGCAGATTTTGTGCGGTTTTGAAATCCATACTCAAGCCGAGATGGTATCAGCGGCAGAATATATCTATAATAAGTATAAAACGAACTTACTTATTAAGGGCGGTCACCTATCCTACACAAGCAGTGATTTACTTTATAACGGAGATGCATTGTGGTTTGAGGGCAAACACATTGATAATCCCAACACGCACGGTACAGGCTGTACCCTTTCATCTGCCATTGCGGCAAATCTTGCTCTTGGTTTTGATATTCGGTCCTCCGTCAAAAATTCAAAGAAATACATAAGAGGCGCAATAAGCGATATGCTTAATCTCGGTGGCGGACGCGGTCCTTTAAATCACATGTATCAATTTTTTTCTAATAAAACCAAATAAATTTCAAATTTGATATTTACAATGTAACAATAAAATGATATACTGTATTTACCACATTTTATCGTTATATGCGTAAGTATATAGCACTGTTTTTTTAATATTTATTTTTAGAATATTCTGCTTAGAATATTCTGTTTTGACGCACACTATAAGCATTGCATTTTGCAAAAAATGCGGGCTTTGTATATTTGAAATGCTTTGATAGTGTGCAGATTTGTATTGTATGTTTTATTTGCAGTGTTTCATATAACGGTAAATGTGTGGTAACATTAAATCTAGGCCGCGTTTTTATGCGTGGTATAGATTTATGCCACGCATTTTTTATGCGCGTAAGAGTTACATTCATATAATTTTTAATTCACGGAGGTAGAAAAATGAAAAAGAAGCTTATTTCACTATTCACTGCAATGTGCCTCGTTTTGGGAACATCCGGCACATTCACAGCATTTGCCGATGACGCAACCGAATCACCGAAGCACATACATAAGGTATGCGCGGACGAAGACTGCGCGGACAATCACGAGGATATTGAATGGACAGCATGGGACAGCAATACGTCACTTCCCGACACAGCAGGTAATTACTATCTGACAAAGGACATAGAACTTACAGCCGAATGGGAAATTCCTGACAATACCGCTTTGTGTATGAATGGTCACGTAATATCTTTTCAGGGAGTACCAAACGCTTCCTGCACTGTCCTGTATGCTGCTCAGAACAAAACTAATATCTATCTGACCGATTGCTCGGATACCTTGCATAAATTTTCTGTCGGCGACAAAGGGTTATGGGTACGCGATGAGGAACACGGGACAAAAACACTTACGGGAGGTGTCATTATAAGTCCAAAGGACTATGCTGTATTATCGGAATCACCCCTAAATATATATAATGTAAATATCTCGGGCAGTGCGGGCGGTATAATCAGTTCCGATACGCTTAATATGTACAGCTGCACAGTGGCAGGAAATTCAGGCTGGGACGGTGTGTGTTCATTCGGTAAGCTTAATATGCGCGACTGTACAATTACCGAAAACAACGGCGACGGAGTTTATATCAGCAGAGGAAGTATCAGTATAGGCGGTAAGATGATAATTTCAGATAACACAAGAAGCGGCACGCAATATAACCTGAGGCTTGACAGAAGAATTACCATACAGCTTAACTCGCCTCTGCTTGAAGGGTCTTCAATCGGCGTTTCCGTACAAAAACGACCCCTTACGGACTGTCCGACAGCGGTCACAAGCGAAAATGATACTGATTACAGCGGCTATTTTGTAAGCGACAATAACGACAAGCACGTAACATATTCAGTGCAAAGCGGAGAAAGCAACGTCGTTTTTCTCGCGGCAAACACTCCGACAGACTTTCGCATAATGAGCGACAGTAACGGCACAATTCTCGCCTCTGCGCCAAAGTCAGGTACATATACCGCAATATTATCCGTATATTCCGACAGCGACCACGCACTGCAATCAACAATGATTATACCTGTCACCTTTGATGAACCGTCTGTAAAAAAGATTTGTGATGATAAATTCAATTCTGAAACCTCATACTATGTAAAGCTTATGCTTTGGGACAACTTGGAAAGTATGAAACCATGCTGTGAAGGCTCAATTATACGATATAAATTTTAAACAAAAAAACAGGGCGGCTTATCAGCCGCCCACATTATTTCCCGCGATTTTTTCCGCAACCTTAATACCGTCAACAGCAGCGGACATTATTCCGCCCGCATAGCCCGCGCCCTCACCGCAGGGGTACACCCCCTTTATATTTGACTGAAACGTATCCTTATCACGTACAATTCTTACAGGTGATGAGGAACGAGTTTCCGGCGCGGTAATAACTGCCCCTGCATCAGCAAAGCCATAAAGCTTACCGTCCATTTTCACTATCGCTTCACGAAGGCTGTCCGTAACAAATTGCGGAAGTACCATATCCAAATCAGTTTCCGCAACATTGGGTTTATAGGTAGGCTTTACGGTATTTTGTGCGTCACATTTCTTTTTCAGAAAATCTCCCACTCTCTGACACGGCGCGCTGTAATTTTCACCGCCTGCCTTAAACGCCTTTCTTTCTATTTCACGCTGAAAATACATTCCTTCAAGCGGATTATCCGATGCAAAATCATCAGGAGTGACGCTTACCAGAAGCGCGCTGTTCGCGTTTTCACCATCGCGGGCGAAGCGGCTCATACCGTTTGTAACCACTCCCCCTCTTTCAGAGGCGGACGCTACAACTTCACCGCCCGGACACATACAAAACGTATACACTCCTCTGCCATTTTCAAGATGCACCGCCATTTTATAATCAGCGGCAGGAAGCTTATCATAAAATTCACCATACTGGCTTTTATTTATCATTTCCTGCGAATGTTCAATTCTTGCACCGACAGAAAAGCTCTTTTGCTCCATATCAAGTCCGCGCTCAAGAAGCATTTCAAACGTATCACGCGCGCTATGCCCTATCGCTATTACAATATTGTCCGTTTCTATCTCATATTCATTATTAACCACAGCCGCGCATATCTTTCCGACTGAAGTTTTTATATCCGTAAGCATACTTGAAAAACGCACCTCGCTGCCCATAGATATTATCTTTTTACGTATTGACGCGACCATTTTACACAGATTATCAGTTCCGATATGCGGTTTTGAATAGTACAATATTTCCTCAGGCGCGCCGTGAGCATAAAATTCACGCAGTACCTTATCTATACGAAAATCATTTATGCCCGTAGTAAGTTTTCCATCGGAAAATGTACCTGCGCCGCCCTCTCCGAACTGCACATTTGAATTTTCGTCAAGCTCGCCCGTTTCCCAAAAACGGCTGACGTCCTTAATTCTTTCCTCAGCGCATTTTCCGCGTTCAAGCATTATAACCTTATGTCCGTTTTCTGCAAGCGTCAGCGCGCTCATAAGACCGGCAGGACCGCTTCCTACTACCACAACGGGCTTTTTCATCGGTTTGCAGTATGGG
>CAJTUY010000030.1:0-14028 GCA_910579415.1 uncultured Clostridia bacterium
AATGATTTGAGAGAGATACAGCAAGCATTTTCTAGATTTCTAAATGATGTCGTTGATAGTGATATTATAAATAATATTTCAAAGGCTACAGATATTGCCCAGAATACTAATAATGATTCAAGCGGTAAACATTATTCGGAAAGAACAATAAAGAGTGCATTTTTTGAAGACTTATCAAAAATACAGTATGAAAATATGAGCTTCCATAATCGTTTTAATAATAATGAACGGTTAAAATATATCTTTATAAATTTCAACTATACCTCTTTATTAGATAATTATTTGTATCTTGACAGGACAATGGATCCACAACCATATAAGACCTCAAATAATAATGTTATTATAAATACGAATCCTAATAAATATAAACATATTGGATTCTCTGATCCTCATATGCAATTACTGCCGATAAATATATTCCACCCACATGGAGTTCAAGATGTGCCAAAGTCTTTGCTTTTTGGAATAGAAAATGAAAAGTATATAAATACAAGAGATAACAGACGAACTTTTGTAAAATCATTTTGGGCTCGGAGTACGCTAAGATATAATAAACAAATTGAGGAAACAGATTTATTTATTATATACGGCTGTTCTATTGGCAAGAGTGACAATTGGTGGTGGGGAAGAATATATAAGAGGCTTATTGATGAAAATCCAGCAGAATTAATCATATATAATTACGGAGACGAGGATGAGGACAAGATTAAAGAAAAGTTTATTAACAATTGTTGTTTAGAAAATGGAGAAATGGGTGATTTAAATAAGGCAAAAGGAAATATCTATGTTATAAATTTTGGACCTAACGCGGGAAAAAATGTGATGTTTATGAATTTGCCGGAATTAAGCGAATAAAAAAATTGCCTGTAACACAGTTACATTTACTGAAATTTACATAATCGGTAATTTAGTGCGAAGCAAATCAAAGACAATTCTACAACAATAAAAAAATATTCATCATAACAGATGTCAAATCCACTACGGCAAGACAATGTATTAAACTGCTGCCGATTATTGCAGAGTATAAGCCGGAATTAAAGACGGATATTCTTTCTGCGCTTCATAACGCAAATATATCTATTTATGACGATAGTATGCAATCGTTAGTTTACAAGGATATTCAAAAAAGCATTAAAAAAATACAAAAACTATAAATCGTAATTTGGACAATGGAGGAATATTGATGGAAGTAAAAGTAAACCAATTAACACCCGAATTATTTTTAGATTTATACACATCTGAGGCAATCGGATTTTATAAAAAGAAAGGATTTGAAGAAAGACCATGCGAATGAGATTGTCCGGGAATGTTCAAAATGATTATATAAATTACAATTTGTTAAAGAGATAAATCAAAATATGAGAGGGACAAAAAATGATAAAGAGTATCTGGAACAAATTATATAACGAAGCGCGTCGTGTGCAAAACGACCGCGTAGTATCGCCTTTCATTGAGGCGGGAGGAGTTGCGGCTGCGTTACTTACAAAAGCAGGAAATATATATGTAGGAGTATGTATTGATACGGCATCCACGCTTGGAATGTGCGCCGAAAGGAACGCAATTGCGAATATGATAACAAACGGCGAAAGTCAGATTGACAAGATTGTTGCGGTTATGCCGGATGGGGAAGTTGGTTCGCCGTGCGGTGCGTGCCGTGAATATATGATGCAGCTTGATAAGGACAGCGGTGAAATTGAAATACTGCTTGATTTGGAAAGCGAGAAAACGATACGATTAAAAGAACTTATTCACGACTGGTGGGGGACAGGTTTCAAAAATAGTTAAGCCTTGCAATTTTATAGAATATATGGCACCATAGATAATGTCAAAAGGTTATGTTATGTATTGATGTTGTGTGATACTAAAAATGGCAACATTTAAATTATTCATAAAAAATAGCTAACTGATTTTTTTAATCGGTTAGCTATTTTTGTGTTAGTTCTATTTCTTTGGGCGTGTTGTTTTGGTTTCAACGGTTGTACCAGATGAATACTGAGTGGCACTGTATTTCACATCTTCGGTGTCAATTTTCAAAACTTTTCTGCCAGATTTTGTGATGCGTGCTGATAGATTATCACCGGGATTTTTCAGTACTCCGTTATCTTTTGCCTTAAGAAATAAATTTGTGAGAAAATTGCCCATATAGTCACCTCCCCAATAGTATGATATATAAATTATATTACATCCAACCATATAAATCAAGATACAAAGTTTAATTATTTAAACTAATGATTACGTCTTTTTATTTCTTTGATGTTAATTATGCTTATTTATCGCATAATGCCTCAAATTTAAGATAAGTATATTGTCACTGGTCATATTCTTCTTTGGTGCTTTTGCCGTTTTGGAGCTTTGTTGATTATGTTTCCCACGCGGGAAACATAGATAAATAATTTGTATTAGTGCTAATGATATTATACCGGATAATTCGACAGACAGTAATAGCTATGACGGATATATACGTCAGGAAATGCTGAATAGAATAAATACGTATTATCTGAAAATAGTACCTATGAGTTGAGTTTTTCGCAACCAATGGGTTATTGAATTTATGATTGATTATGATATAATATAAACAAATAAAATTCTAAAGGAGAAAGTTATGTTATATTTATCAGAAAATTTAAAAAAGTACCGTGCTTTGAAAAGCTTAACACAAGAGGATATTGCTCAATATTTGGGAATTACACCTCAGAGTGTTTCAAAATGGGAGCGTGGAGAAAGCTATCCCGATATTACTTTTCTGCCTGCATTAGCAAATATATTAGAAACAAGTATTGATATACTTATAAGTATAGATTACTATTCGTGCTGAAGAGACTCGTTTTAATATACACAAAAATGCTGCTAGATTTCAAAGCAGAGGTGATTATAATTCAGCAGAAAAAATATATAGAGATGCACTGCTCATTTATCCTAATAAGCCCGGAATGATTCTCGGTCTTGCCGGTGTATTGGCATTGCAGGGCAAATCAGAAGAGGCAGTCGAATTGATGAAGAGAGGAATTCCATTATCAAAGAATGAGAAACAAAAAGCAACAATGCGCGCGACACTTTGTTTTTTATATTTAAAATGTGGCAAAACAGAAAAGGCAAACGCATTTTCGTCTAAGCTTCCGCATACAAGAGAAAGCCGCGAAGTGGTGTTGCCTTTGATTAAGCAAGGACTTAGCAATGCTGAAATAGATATGAATATTAAAAATATACTTCTTGGTGATAAGGATGAAATGTAGCAATATAATTCTGAGTAACTATAAAAAGACTGATTACATATTCATAAGTGACGGGAGACATTCTTCAAATTTAACACCGTACCAGTGTTCTTTTTCATAACCGACAGTGTGTTTTATGCATTCTACCGTAAAATCAACCGCAATTTTAATAGCCTTGCCCATATCGCAGTTTTTTACAAGAGCGCCTGCAAGAGTGCTTGAGAACACATCTCCCGTACTATGAAAATATCCTGGAATGTTATCACTGAAATACGAGAAAAACTCGCCTGTTTCACTGTTATATGACATAACTCCCTGAGAGGAGGTGTCAAAGCTTACCCCTGTAATTATTACTATTTTTGAGCCGAGCCGTGAAAGACGTATAAGCATATTTTTTATAAAGCTTTCATCATATCCGCTTTCTGTATATTCTTCGCCGAGAAGAAGGGCGGCTTCGGTGAGGTTTGGCATTATCACATCAGCTTTCCGGCAGAGTTTTTTCATTTCTTTTGCAAACTCCATTGTAAAGCCTGCATAGAATTTACCCTTATCACCCATGACAGGGTCTACTATCAGCAGGTTATCATTTGTTTTAAAGGCATCAAAGAAGTCTGAAACTATTTTTATCTGTTCGAAAGAGCCGAGATATCCTGTATATACTGCATCCAACTGAAGGTTTATACGGTTCCAGTGTGCCGCTATATCAGGAATATCAGAAGTTAAGTCGCGGTATGTATAGCCTGTAAACCCGCCTGTATGAGTAGACAGTACGGCGGTGGGAATGCAGCATGCCTCAATACCCATAGCTGATATTATAGGCAGCGCGACGGTTAGCGAACATTTTCCGAAGCATGATATATCCTGGATTGTAACAATTCTTTTCATTGCAGTATCTAAGTCCTTTCACCCAATAATAAACAATCATAATTGTATACTATTTCAGCTGTAATGTCAACTTGTTTTAATTAAAACAGACTGCCCAAAGAGGACAGTCCGTTAAGTTTTTATCTTGTAATTTCAACAGTGCGTGTATCCTGGTCCCAGTCAACATCCACGTTGAAGGCTTCCATAACGAAACGCAGAGGAACCATTGTTCTGCCGCTTTTCAGCATTGCTGGCATTTCAAGAGGAACCTCTTCGCCGTCTATATATGCAGTATCGCTGTCAAGATACAGTACGATTTCTTTTCTGCCCTTTGTTATTGTAACCTTTTGCTGTTTGCCGTCCCATTTTACTTTTGCATTCAGAGCTTCACCAACGCCGCGTATAGGAAGTAAGGTGTATGTTTCTCCGTATATGGTTTCAAGGATGGGGTATTGGTCTTCAAATGCAAGCAGTTTGCCATTTAAACGTACTTTTGCACCGATATATTCAATATCATTGTGATAGTATCTTAAAACGTGTTCAATGTATTCCGCATCGCCATATTTTTCATACGGCCAGTTTGTTGCATATGCAGCAGCATTGGCGCGTTCGTCGAGCCAGTCATCTCCTGTTGCGTCAATTATTCTGTCAAGAACGGTTTGTCCGAAATTATAGGACTGAACCATTTTCATATAGTCGCAGTCATAGCGTATAAGCGACTGTGAAATAAGATATGCCGCAAAAGGAACCGCTTTTTCAGGGTCAAGCCTGTCCTCAAGCGTCCACCTTTCACCTGTTGTAGCTTCGCCGAAGTCTGCAAAAGATTTTTCAAGTGTGTACTCAATTTGCATGATACCCCACGCGGGATATTCACTGCCGTCCTCGCGGTAGCTTAAATTTCTGCCTGAGGATTCCTGCATACAAATTGCCGCGAGAAGGTTAGGGTCAACACCGTACTGGTCACCCGCCTTTTTAAACAGCTTAAAATAAGATTTTACTGATGAATTGAGCTTTTCTGTGCCTATCTTTACTCCGTCCATACTTGTTCCTTTGTGGTCGGGGATAGCCCCTTCCGCAAATGCCGTTACGGAGGAAAGTGAAAGCATCAGCGTAAGCGCGATAGAAATTAGCTTTTTCACATTGTTCTCCTTTCCGCGAACATACCGGACTTGTCCGCTGCGCAAAATTATTGCACCTGCGCATAATCAATTATATACCTAAAAACTTATTAAGTCAATGTATAATGATAGCAGAGTATAAAGTGAATGGAAAACGGTAATAATATTACCAAAACAGCAAGGAGGATAGGGGTATGAAGCAATATATTGAAATAATTGATGTTTTTGCAAGAGAGGTTATGGATTCGCGCGGAAATCCCACTGTTGAAGCTGAAGTACACACAGAAGACAGCGTAGGACGAGCTATTGTGCCGTCAGGAGCATCAACAGGCGCATTTGAGGCAGTTGAACTTCGTGACGGTGATAAGGCGCGATACAGCGGCAAAGGTGTAAAAACTGCTGTAAGTAATGTAAATGAAAAAATTTCTGAGGCGTTAATTGGTTTAAATGTGCTTGACCAGCGTGTACTTGACCATAAAATGTGCGAAATGGACGGTACGGATAATAAATCGGTACTCGGAGCAAATGCGATACTGGCAGTGTCGCTTGCAGCAGCACGCGCGGCGGCAAACAGTCTTGAAATACCGCTGTTTCAGTATATCGGCGGAGTAAATGCGCATACACTTCCGGTACCTATGATGAATATTCTGAACGGAGGAGCGCATGCGAATAATAATGTAGATATTCAGGAATTTATGATAATGCCGTTTGGTGCAGGTTCGTTCAGACAGGGACTGAGATGGTGCAGCGAGGTTTTTTACGCGTTAAAGAAGCTTCTTAGCGATATGGGAAATACTACTGCCGTAGGAGATGAGGGCGGTTTTGCTCCTAATCTGAAAAGTGACGAGGAGGCGCTGTCGCTTATTGTAAAAGCGATAGAAAGCGCAGGTTATAAACCGGGTGAGGACTTTAAGCTTGCAATTGATGCTGCGTCTACCGAATGGGTAAAAAAAGACGGGTATCTGCTGCCCAAGTCGGGGATTAAACGAACTGCGGCAGAAATGGTTGATTATTGGGAGGGGCTTTGCACGCGCTACCCGATATTCTCAATTGAGGACGGACTGGGAGAAGAGGACTGGGACGGCTGGCAGATACTTACCGAGCGTCTGGGAAATAAGATACAGCTTGTCGGTGATGACCTGTTTGTTACAAATCCTAAAAGACTTGCGAGGGGAATACAGTCTAATGTTGCCAATTCAATTCTTGTAAAGGTTAATCAGATAGGAACGCTTACAGAAACGCTTGACGCAGTAGAACTGGCTCATAAAAACGGCTATACTGCCGTAATATCGCACAGAAGCGGTGAAACTGAGGATACAACTATCGCAGATATTGCCGTAGCTGTCAATTCGGGTCAGATTAAAACAGGCGCGCCAAGCCGTACTGACCGTGTGGCAAAATATAATCAGTTGCTGAGGATAGAAGAAGAATTATGCTATGCCGCAAAATATGGTGAATAAAAAAATACTTGACAATGGGAAATATTTGTCGTATAATCATATCAGTAGTAAAGGGGAGTAGTTCACGCAGTATGCGTTGAATGTACCGTCAGTACGGAGAAATCCCGGTTATTCAGTAAGTAACAAGACCTTTGCCGCATTATTTTGGTGCGGCAGACGTCTTGTTTTTTATTAAAGAAAGGAAGGATTAAAATGAATTTAGCGGTGTTAATTGTGATGTTGTTGGGAGGCTTTGTGTTGCTGATAAAAGGCGCGGACTTGTTTGTAGACGGCGCGTGCGGATTATCGGAAAAACTAAAAATACCGGCATATCTTGTAGGTATGACGGTAGTGGCATTTGGCACAAGTTTGCCTGAAGCGGCGGTAAGTGTTACCGCGTCAATACAGGGAAGTAACGCAATAGCAATAGGTAATGTAATTGGTTCCAATACATTTAATACACTTGTTGTACTCGGTTCTAGTGCAATTATTGCGCCTGTTCTTGTAAAGGACAAGCTGTTAAGGCGTGATTTCCCATTTTGTCTTGCAATATCAGTATTGTTGCTTATACTTATTGTAACATTGGGAAACGGACAAATTGCTCTTACACGCGCCGACGGAATAATACTGCTTATATTATTTGTAATATTTATGGCAGGTTCAATTATAGGCGCAAAAAAAGAAGCTGTGCCTGAAACCTCAGGACAGCAGGCAGAAATGAAGCTTTGGAAATGTATTTTACTGATAATTATAGGAATTGCAGGAGTTATCATAGGAGGACAGCTGACTGTTACAGGAGCAAAAGGACTGGCAAGAATGATAGGTTTGAGCGAAACAGTAATAGGACTTACCGTTATAGCAGTGGGAACATCATTGCCTGAATTGGTAACATCAATAGTTGCGGCGCGTAAGGGTCAGAACGACATTGCGGTAGGCAATGTTATAGGTTCAAATATATTCAACATATTGTTTATACTTGGTATGTCAGCGGTAATAAGTCCTATGATTACAGATTCTTATGCTATTATTGACTGCTGTATGCTTATTGCAGTATCACTTGTGCCATTTGTTTTTGCGCTGTTTAAGAGGAAAATAAACAGACCTATGGGTATATTTATGCTGCTGATGTATGTTGCCTATACATCTTATTTGCTAATACGCTGACAAAAGTAAGTATGAAACGCAGATTGCTGCAAAAAAACATAAGACTGCTATGCCGGGCAGTCTTTTTTGTTACAAATAATCGGGAATAATATATAATAGTTACAATATTTACAATTAAATTACATCAGACAAACAATATTTTTACATATATTGACATTTAAGGGATTTAGGTGTATAATAATGTCAAAAATTACAGGAGGATGAAGTAACTATGTATAATGTTATTGAAACAAAAATTATTGCTGAGGGAGAAGAGGTGATTGTATACGGTTTAAGCCATGAAGACGGAACTGTAATGACCAACGTGACAGCTAATAAGAAAGAGGCTGAATATCTTGCAGAGTATTTTAATAAAGAGAATTTGGCATCATATCAGCTTGAAGATGTTGTACATGATATGGCAGACAGTGAAAAAAGCTTTGATAGATATGAAAAATAATATACCTGCATATTTCAAGGGATTTTAGCAGGGGAAAATATGTAGAATTATTTGTTAGGGGCGGTATATCCGCCCTTTTTTTGATTGAAACCGCCAGTATATTGGCGTGACGAATGATGTTCTTTTTTGTAATATATAATAGAAGTTTTTACAAAGGAGGATGTTCATTATGAATGTAATGGAAAAGGAAGAAATTTTGATAATCGAAGTCAACATGAGAATTATTGGCTGTAATTTAAAACGGTTACGGAAAATGCACGGTTATTCACAGGAATATGTGGCTAATCATTTTGAAATGAGCCAATATCATTACAGGCAAATTGAAAAAGGCAGGGCTAATACCACGATAATGGTATTGAGCAGGCTGGCAAATTTCTTTGGGGTCACATTAAGAGATTTACTGGAGGAGAACGAGGACTGAAAATATAATCATAAAACATACAGAAGGGATAAATTTATAATGTACAAAGTTATTGAAAGAACAATAGTAATTGAGGGAGAAAAGAAAGCAGTGTACGGTTTGCGGCATGAGAACGGCACTGCAATGGAAGATGTATCAGGCAATAAGAAAGAAGCTGAGCATATGGCAGAACGGTTTACAGAAATGGAATTAGCACCATATCAGCTTAATGATGTTTTAAGGTATATTGTCGATACTCCGGAAGGATATGCGCAATTACAATAAAGAGAACCAGCGAGGAATTTTCTCGCTGGTTTTGTATATCATATAGCAATCTGTTTTGACTAACTTTTTGTGTTGTTCCATATTCAATTATGCATACCGAAAAATAATGAAAAATCGCATAAACACTTGATAGACAAGTATTTATACGATTTAGCTTTATGGTGACTCGTGAGGGAATCGAACCCTCGTTGCCGGCGTGAGAGGCCGGAGTCTTAACCGCTTGACCAACGAGCCATACAGCTTTTATATAATAACATATGAAGCAGTGTTTGTCAAGAGAAAAAATGCGGATTTTGAAATTTTTTTCAAAATCCGCATAGCCTGTTATTTATAAAGCGGGTGCTTGGAGCATAGTGCCTTAACCCTTGTTCTTATTTCATCTTTGCTGTTGTCAAAATCCTTGATTGTCAATGCAATTAACTTACCTACCTCAACCATATCTTCCTCCTTAAAACCGCGTGAAGTGGATGCAGGAGTACCGATTCTTATGCCGCTGGTAATAAATGGGCTTTGAGTATCGAATGGAATAGCATTTTTGTTTACTGTAATACCTACTTCATCGAGCATCTTTTCAGCTTCCTTGCCTGTTACGCCTGTTTCAGTAAGGTCAACAAGCATAAGGTGATTGTCCGTACCGCCTGAAACCAGTTTAAAGCCTTCTTTTACAAGAGTGTCAGCAAGTACAGCAGCATTTTTAACAACCTGCTTTGCATATTCTGTAAAGCTTGGGTCAAGAGCTTCTTTAAAGCATACTGCTTTTGCAGCAATTGTGTGCATTAAAGGACCGCCTTGTATACCAGGAAAGATAGCTTTGTTAATTTTCTTGATAAGTTCCTCATTATTTGTAAGTATAAGACCACCGCGCGGACCTCTGAGGGTTTTGTGTGTAGTGGTTGTAACAACATCCGCATAAGGCATTGGTGACGGGTGACAGCCTGCTGCAACAAGTCCTGCAATATGCGCCATGTCTACCATAAGGTATGCGCCCACTTCGCTTGCAATATCTGCAAACTTCTGGAAGTCGATAGTTCTCGGATATGCCGATGCGCCTGCAAGGATAAGCTTCGGTTTACATTCAAGCGCAATGCGTCTTACCTCATCATAATCAATAGTGTTTGTGTCCTCCGTAACGCCATAGGGAACAATATTGAAGTATTTGCCTGACATATTAACCGGTGAGCCGTGACTGAGGTGACCGCCGTGAGCAAGGCTCATTGACAATACTGTATCTCCAGGTGTAAGAAGCGCAAAAAATACAGCCATATTAGCCTGAGCGCCCGAATGTGCCTGTACATTGGCATATTCAGCATTAAACAGCTTTTTAGCTCGCTCAATTGCAAGGTTTTCAACTACATCAACGTGTTCACAGCCGCCGTAGTAACGCTTACCCGGATAACCCTCAGCATATTTGTTTGTAAGAGGTGAACCGTTAGCCTCCATAACACGCTCAGAAACAAAGTTCTCTGAAGCAATAAGTTCAATTTTGTTCTGCTGACGATTTGTTTCGTCCTGTATTGCCGCATAGACTTCAGGGTCAAACGGTTGTAGATTTTCATATTTTTCCATTGTTAAAATTCCTTTCATAAAATACTATAAATAATATTATATAATTTGTTTTAAAAATTTGCAATAGTTTTATTGCAAAAAATTGCAGAAAAATGTATAATATATTTAAATCAATAGTGAAGGTGGAGATTAACTTGACAAAAAAGGAACGTGTAGAAAAAATACGCATATTGCTTGACGAGGCATATCCCGATGTAAAGTGTTCGCTTAATTATTCCAATCCGCTTGAAATGCTTATAGCCACACAGCTTTCGGCTCAGTGTACGGACGCGCGTGTAAATATAGTAACCAAAGAATTATTTAAACGCTATAAATCAGCGGAGGATTTTGCATCAGCGGATTATGAGGAGCTGTGCGGGTACATAAAATCAGCGGGATTTTACAGAAATAAAGCTAAAAATATAATTTTGTGCTGTCAGCGAATTATTGATGTGTATGGCGGCGAAGTGCCTGATACAATGGAGGATTTGACCAGCCTTGCAGGTACGGGAAGAAAAACCGCTAATCTTGTTTTGGGGGATATTTTCGGTAAGCCTGCGGTAGTTGTTGATACGCATTGCAAGCGCATTGCAAAAAGAATAGGACTGACGTCAAATGACGACCCTACAAAAGTGGAAATGGATTTAAAGAAAATTGTGCCTGCCGATTATCAGCTCAGAATGTGCCATCAGTTTGTAGCACATGGACGTGCCGTTTGTACTGCGCGTAAGCCCAAATGCGGCATATGCCCGATAGCTGACGTGTGTAAAAGCGCAGGAAAGTGTTAGAGAAAAGGTATTGCGTAAGCAATACCTTTTTATACATCAACTAAAGAAATTACAGTAATATCCGACAGTGCCGATTAGATTTAATGAAAGACCTATAAAAAACAGCGGATAATTCAAGCAATGGTATTTACCCTCGTTCTTCGGAAGAAGAAAGGCTAAGCCTAAAAATACAAACGGAAGAACATCATTCGGATAACGGTTGCCGAAATGCGAGCCGCCCATTTGGACGTGAGCCGACAGCAACAGGAGGTGTATAAATACCAAAACGGGAATTAAGATGGTTAGTATTTTGTCTGTCCTTTTCTTGCGTACAATGGTGTTTATAAGGTATACGGCATACGACAGTACAATAGGACTTATCATAAACCAGCACATACCGTTAAACTGAGGGTATTCCCATATTCCATCTTGATTTACGGACGGGAAACGTATAAGGGAAGCAAGGTTATGCAGCAAATAGGTATAATGAAACTGTCCATACTGTGAGCTTGTATGCTCCGGCAGATAATTATGACCAAATTCAATAATATTTCCAAAACGCGCATAATTCAAAATCATATATGAAAGAGCAATTAAAAATGGAGCTATAAGACACTTCCATTTTTTCGTTAATATATCTGTCAGTTTATTGTTAGGGTTTTGCTCCATATGCTTTTTATATATTATATATAAAAGCACAGGGATATACAGCGCCTGGAAAGGACGGCAGCCGACCGAGCATGCCCAGAAAGTAAGTGATAAACCTGCTTTTCCTTTAAGAGCATAGTATATTGCCATAAGGCTCAGAGTAAATGCCATATTCTGAGCAATGAACCATACCCATGCAATTTGCGCTGTCAGAAGCCAGTTTGAAGCAACTGTAAGGAAAAGAGAGAAAAAAACAGCTCTTTTACCGTCAATACTGAAGTGGGTCAGTATTTTATATGAGTACACAGCGCCCATAATTGAAGTCACAAAGGCTATTATGCCATCGCAGCTGTTCCAGCCGATAAGTACAAACGGCAGCATAACATATGATGGGAACGGCGGAAAGCTTATATAATACTTACCGTTAAAAACAGCAATTTCAAGATGTGAATAATTCTGACCTAAATCAAGCCGTCCTTTAAGCCATGACTGCACCTGTAAAATATATGAATTATAAGGCTGTGCGCGCCACGGCCATTTGCCGGTAAATGTCCATACAATGAACAGTACGGCAGTTATGCAGAGGCACAGAAGCAGTATATCAAAATATTGGTTTTCAGAATTTTTTGAAATATCAGTTTTCTTTTTCATAAACTCCTCCTTGATTTTACAATATTTGCCTTGACGCAAAATATGCCGTGAAATATATGCCAAATCCAATAGCCATTAAAGCTGTTATCAGCGGTTCGGTCCATTTGTGCCGTTCCGAAAAAACAGACAGATATAAAAATGCCGGTATTGCGCAGGTCATATATCTTGAGATACTTATAGGCCATTTGAAGCCGGTGTTTACTATTATATATACCGCGAGAAATGACAGATACATTCCGCGACTTCTGCGCAGTCCGTAAATAAGAGCCGTGACCACAAAGATGATTGAAAGCGTCTCGGGAATCCATATTGCAAATTTAGTCATACCCTGTTCGGTAAAAGCCTTTTTAAAAATCATTGAGATACCTTTTCCGAAATATTCAGCGCCGTTGTTCCATATCTTTTCCTGTAATTCAAGAAAATAAAAGAAGCGGCCTGTGACAGCGTAATTACATATAAGATAAATTCCCAAGCCTGCGGGTATAACAAAAATCCACAGGGCTTTTGAATAAAAAATCTGAAATACTTCTTTTATTTGCTTGTTTTTCAGCTTTTCTATGATTTTATAATGTTCAAGCCATTCAACGGCAGCAGGTACAACGAGTAAAATACCGACAAGCCTTGAAAGAGCGGCGAGTGCGCCAAAAATGCCTGCTAATGCCCAATTGTGTCTGCGTATGAAATAAAGCGACGCCGACATTGTAATGAGAAGCATGCTTTCATTCATAAGCGTACCGAAAAACAATGAGTGGGGAAATACCGATAAATATATTATAGCTCGTAAAGCGGTCTGCTTGCTGTAATCCATGCAGAATAGTTTAAATAAAAATACGCATGCGCCGCTGTAAAAGAGCGACGACAAGAAAAGTCCCGTAAATTGCAGATTGTGAAATATAATGTTTACAAACCGTATCAGCCATGAATACAGCGGAAAAAATGCAAGGGTGGTGTAAACGCCTTCTTCAACATGATAAGTGTAGCCGCCTGTCGCAATCCGTATATAGTTGTTTGCGTCCCATTCCATGTACTGGTTGAGAAAATCAGTAAATGACGCCTGATTATCAGAAAACATGTATATTGCTCCGGCAGACATCAGAATTACGATGATTCTGAATGCAAACGCTGCTGAAAATACGGCTAAAAGTTTATTTCTTGAAGGAACGCAGGAAATTTGAATTCGCTTGTCATCTGAAATGAAGTCTGTAATTTTATTTTGCGGCAGGCATAAACCGGAAGCGGTAAGAATACGCATGATAATAAATAATACACTTCCCCAAATGATAATGCTTGAAATGATTGATACAGTCATTTGATTTCCTCCATGTTATATTCTTTAATGATATAAACAGGACGTTTTTTTGTTTCAAGATATGTTTTTGAAAGATACTGTCCCAAAATTCCTATACAGAACATCTGCACACCCGAAACAAAAAATATTATACATACAAGCGATGGATATCCTGCAACAGGGTCGCCGAATATTATGGTTTTTAAAA
>CAJTUY010000030.1:14038-23753 GCA_910579415.1 uncultured Clostridia bacterium
TAGCCAGAATCATGATGAAAGCTACAATGCAGAACAGAAATCCTGCTACTGAAGCAATTCCGAGAGGGGCGGTGGAAAATGCTGTAATTCCGTCCAGTGAGTATAAGAACAGCTTCCAAAACGACCATTTTGTTTCTCCTGCCGCACGTTCCGTATTTTCAAATTCAAGCCATTTTGTATTAAATCCTACCCAGCCGAAAATACCTTTTGAAAAGCGGTTATATTCTCCCATTCCAAGTATGGCATTTACCATCTGACGCGTCATAAGCCTGAAATCACGCGCTCCATCAACAATATTCGCTTTAGAAATCTTGTTTATCAGCCTGTAAAAAATACGTGCAAAAAACGAACGTACAGGCGGCTCGCCCTTACGGCTTACGCGTCGTGTGGCGGCGCAGTCAAATTCACCCGAAGCAAGAATTTCATACATCTCTCCGAGCATCGACGGCGGGTCCTGTAAATCTGCGTCCATAATAGCGGTATAGTCGCCTGACGCATTCTTTAAGCCTGCATACATTGCCGCTTCTTTGCCGAAGTTACGCGAGAAAGATATATACTTTACGCGTTTGTCCTTTGAAGCAAGGTCTTTTATAAGCTTCAGCGTATTATCAGAAGAACCGTCGTTTACAAACAGATATTCAAAATCAGTATTAAATTTGTCGCGCATAATATCAGACTGACGTGTTAGTTCCTTGTAGAACAAAGGAAGAACAGCCTCCTCGTTATAGCATGGTATTATAATACTTATCACTTCATTCATTATATAACCTCATTATACGTTAAAGCGGAACAGAACTATATCTCCGTCCTTCATAACATATTCCTTGCCCTCGCTTCTTACAAGACCTTTTTCCTTTGCGGCAGTCATGCTTCCGCAAGCCATTAAATCGTCGTAGTGTACGACTTCGGCGCGTATAAAGCCGCGTTCAAAGTCAGTGTGAATTTTACCTGCCGCCTGAGGAGCTTTTGTACCATTTGTAATAGTCCATGCGCGTACTTCGGGTTCGCCTGCCGTAAGATAGCTGATAAGACCGAGAAGCGTATAGCTTGCTTTTATAAGCCTGTCCAAACCTGATTCGGACATGTTTAATTCTTCAAGGAACAATGCCTTTTCGTCACCGTCAAGCTGGGCGATTTCCTCTTCAATTCTTGCGCTTACAGGCATTACCTGAGAGCCTTCCTTTGCCGCAAGCTCTTTTACACGGTTTACAAACTCATTATTTTCAATACCCTTTGAGAAATCATCCTCAGCTACATTTGCCGCATAGATGACAGGCTTCATGGAAATCAGTGCTATTTCCTTCATGATTACCGTTTCATCATCGGTGTAATCAAGGCTTCTTGCCGGAAGTCCTTCTTCCAATGCCGTCTTGACACGTTCTAAAAGGGCAAGTTCGCCTGCAAGCGACTTGTCACCCTTCATAGCTTTCTTTGTGCGGTCAATTCGTCTTTCAATCATTTCAATATCAGAGAAAATAAGCTCTAAGCTTATGGTTTCAATATCGCGTATAGGGTCAATTGAGCCGTCAACATGAGTTATGTTCGCATCCTCAAAACAGCGTACGACGTGAACAATAGCATCGACCTCGCGGATATGTGACAGAAATTTGTTTCCCAAGCCCTCGCCTTTTGACGCGCCTTTTACAAGACCTGCTATATCGACAAATTCAATATATGCATGCGTAACCTTTTTCGGGTTGTACATTTCGGCAAGCTTGTCCAGTCTTTCATCAGGTACGTCTACGATGCCCACATTCGGTTCAATCGTACAGAACGGGTAATTTGCCGATTCCGCTCCTGCCTGTGTTATAGCGTTAAATAATGTTGATTTACCGACATTCGGTAATCCTACAATTCCTAATTTCATATTTTCTCATATCTCCTTTGTTTTGTCGGTGTAATGCAAATTTTGTATCATATACTGTAATTATTATATCATATTGGAAAATTTTTTTCAATAGCGACATTTCAAGGCGGCTGTATATAAATATTCTTATTTGGTTATAATTTTATTCAAACTGAGGTTTCGTGTTTTATGTAAAAAACACAGGCTTTATATTGGAATACTTCAGCTTGAATAGGTTTTCTTTTGATGGTGTTTCGTATAAAATAATGAAAATGTGTGGTAACATTAAATCTAAGCCGCGTTTTTGTGCGTGGTATAGATTTATACCACGCATTTTTATTGTGTGAGAGTTACATTCATATTAAGTTTATTGAGGAGTAATTATGCCGTATTTTAACTATCATGCAAAAGCTAAGAAATTGATTGCGGAAGGTCATCTGACCGATTATAAGTTGGTGGAGGAGTGGAACGGGATTGCGCCTGCGCTGGTGCTGTATTTTGATAATAACAGACCTATGCCGATTAGAGAGCATAAATTTGAAGAATATTTTAAGCTTTTGAAGCACCGTAATTTTTAAGGGTAGTACACTGCTTTAAATAATTTGTAAAATTTCTATGAATATATTGTACATTATTTAAAAGATTTGCGTAATACTCTTTATTATTTTTTATTTATGTGATAGAATATATGTAGTTTACAAAAGGAGGTAAATAAATATGCCGAATAATAAAGTTTTAATAGCAGATGATGACGCGCATATTGCGGAGCTTATAAAATTGTATTTTGAAAAGGATGGTTTTACAACAGTTGTGGCTGATAACGGCAAAAAGGCGGTTGAGCTTTTCAAGTCTGAAGCGCCGTCGATTGTAATTCTTGATGTGATGATGCCGGAAATGGACGGCTGGCAGGTATGCCGTGAGATAAGACGTGTAAGCAATATTCCTATTATAATGCTTACCGCAAAGGGCGAAACCTTTGACAAGGTTCTGGGACTTGAACTGGGCGCTGATGATTATATGGTAAAGCCGTTTGAACCTAAGGAGCTTATAGCGCGTGTGAAAGCTGTTTTAAGACGAAGCGATACAAAAGAAGCAACGGCTGAAAAGGAAATTGTATTCCCGAACCTTACAATAAATCTGTCGAATTACGAATTGAAAATAAGCGGAAACATAGTGGAAGTACCGCCGAAAGAGCTGGAGCTTCTGTATTTTCTTGCGTCAAATCCTAACAGGGTGTTTACACGCGAACAGCTTTTGGAGGAAGTATGGGGCTTTGATTACTTTGGCGACTCCCGTACAGTTGACGTACATATAAAGCGTCTTAGAGAGAAGCTGGAGGAGGTTGACTCAAACTGGCAGTTAAAAACCGTATGGGGAGTAGGATATAAATTCGAGGTAAGATAATGTTTAAAAGTATTTTGGGACGGCTGTTCTGGACATATGCCGCAATACTTGCGCTTGTGTTTACGTCGCTGTCGGTATCTGTCGGTATTTTTGTTGACAGATTTGTTGCAAGCCGTCACATTGAAAATGTACAGAAAGTAGCCGACACAGTAGAATACTGGGCAGGAGCGATGCAGATAGAAAGCGACGATGTACGCGCTAAAATGGCATACAGACAGGTATTAAAGTCATGGGCGGACTTTTTGGACTGCGATATTTTAATTACCAATAAAGACGGTGAAATTATAGCAGGGACAAACAGTATATCAGCAGTTCCTGATGAGCTTGCGCGTATGGTGGCAAGCGGTAAAACTGTAAAAAAGCGTTCTACCTTTAACGGAGCGTATGACAAAAAAATGCTTGTACTCGGATTGCCTATGGAGTATCAGGGAAGTATTGTCGGGGCAATGTATTTTAATACTGCAATGTTAAACATGCGCAGAACAGGACTGGAGCTTTTTTATATATTCTTTATGTCCTCATTATTTTCGATACTTGTAGCGGCGGCAATGGTATATATGCAGTCTAAGCGTATTTCAAAGCCGATAGGCGAGATAAACAAAACAGCCCGTGATATTGCGTCGGGCAATTTTGACAGACGCGTTGCCGTAACGAGTATTGATGAGATAGGGCAGCTTGCGTCAAGCTTTAATTTTATGGCAGATTCTATTGAGGCGCTTGAGGATACAAGAAGCGAATTTATAAGTGATGTCGCGCATGAACTCAGAACGCCTATGACAAGCATTTCTGGGTTTGTTGAGGGTATAATGGATGGAACAATACCTCAGGAAAAGCAAAATGATTATCTGAAAATTGTTTTGGACGAATCAAAACGTCTTACAAAAATGGTTAATGATATGCTTGAAATGTCAAAAATGTCCTCAAGCGAATACAAGCTTGATATAACGCAGTTTGATTTGAATGAGCTTACAAGAGTTTGTATAATAAGTCTTGGCAATAAGATTGATGAAAAAAATCTTGAGCTTGATGTGGATTTTGAAAGTGAAATGCTTTCGGTGCTTGCGGATAAGGATGCTATACAGCGCGTGGTGATAAATCTTATTGACAATGCGGTAAAATTCAGCTATCCGAATACAAAAATAAATATAAAAACATGGATAGAGCAGGGAAGAGCGCGTTTTTGCGTAGGTAATTTCGGCGACGGTATAAACAGCGCTGATTTGAGCAATATATTTAACCGCTTTTATAAAACCGATAAATCGCGCGTAAATGATAAGACGGGCGCGGGACTGGGGCTGTCATTTGTCAAAAATATAATGACGCTTCATAAACAAAGCGTATGGGTGGAAAGCGTAGATACAAAAGAAGGTTCTCCTGTTAAATATACTGAATTTACTTTTACGCTGGAGCTGGCGTGATTTTATCATTGACAGTGCTATTAAATTGGTGTAAAATATATTAAAGATATGAAATTTAAGGAGGAAATATAAATGGCTGAATTACGTTGGAATCCGCTTACAAAGGATTGGGTTATGATTGCCTCTCACCGTCAGAACAGACCGCAGATGCCTAAGGATTGGTGTCCGTTCTGTCCGGGACCTGATAATGACAAGGTGCCGAAGTCGTTTACGGTGCATAAACATGATAATGACTTTCCTGCGCTTTCACAGAATCCGCCTGAACCGGATGACGTTGAAACGAGGATTTATAAAACAAAGCCGTCTTACGGAAAATGTGAAGTTATTCTGTATTCGCCGGAGCATACGGTTACACTTCCTGAGCTTCCCGAAGCGCATATAAGAGAGTTGGTGGACTTGTGGACGGAGCGTTTTGTGGAAATCAGCAAGGACGAAAAGATTAAATATGTATTTATTTTTGAAAATCGCGGCGATGTCGTTGGAGTTACAATGCCTCATCCGCATGGTCAGATTTACGGATATTCGGTAGTTCCCAAGAAGCTTGAACTTGAAATGCAGTCATGCAGGGAGCATTTTGAAGAAACTCATAACTGCCTTATCTGTGATATGTTGGAGGACGAGGTTAAGGACGGACGCAGAATTATTATAGAGAATGAGGACTTTATATCTTTCCTTCCGTTTTACAGTGAATACCCTTATGGTATGTACATAGCGGCAAAACGTCATATTCAGAATTTAACGCAGATGACTGACAGGGAAAAGACAAATCTTGCAAAGATTTTAAAGGAAACAACAGGTACTCTTGACAGCTTGTTTGATTATGCTTTCCCATATATGATGTGTATGTATCAGAACCCTGTAAACGGTGAGGATGTATCTGATTATTATCATTTCCATATTGCATTCTATCCGCCTATGAGAAGCGCGGACAAGATTAAGTTTAACGCGTCGTCGGAAACGGGAGCGTGGGCGCACTGCAACCCTACTGCGCCTGAAGAGAAGGCTGAGGAACTAAGGCAGGCACATGAAAAATTTCTTAAGAAAATGAATGGTTAAAACAAAAAAAGAGTATATCGTTTAATGCGATATACTCTTTACTTTTTTGCCTTCGGATATGGTTTCTTTTCATCGGTAAGCCCTACGATATAATCAATGCTTGTGTCATAAAATTCAGCAAGACAACACAAAACGGTAATGGGAATATTCAGATTTCCCAATTCATAATCTGAATATGTTGTTTGATGTATGTGCAACATTTCAGCAATATGTTTTTGCTTTAAATCTCTATCTTCGCGTAAATCTCGAATGCGATATTTCATGATTTTCACCCTAAAAAAGAATAACATAAGGGATATTGCCGTATTGACTTTTACGGCAATATCCCTTAAAATATATTATGTATAGATAATTAGTGTGATGCACAATGAAATATATACAAATAGATTGTGTTAAAGAAAAGAGAATTATTCCTTATGGCCGTCTTTTGTATTAAAGTCTTGTACACATTGGCGTATCAGGTATAGTACCTGACTGTTGATGCTTCTGCCCTCGTAATTAGATACATTGCGCAGTTCATCCAGCAGTTCTGCCGGTATTCTTATAGATACACTTCTGACATGCGTTTTTTCGTTAGACATGATATACCTCCTTTCTAAATATAAAATAGATATATTTTACGATATGCCTTTACTTTACACTATTTTTATGTTACTATGTATATAATAGATATAAAATACAGTTATTTTGTGCCTATTATTTTTGAAATTTTAGTATAAAGGAGGTGTTTTGGATGAGTTGGAGACGGTTATCGATATTGGTACTTTGCTTTATGTGTGTGTCTGTTTGCGTCAGAGGTGCATATCCTGAGCCTGATTATCCGCCGCCGTCAATGCCTGCTGCAAGGCAGGAGTATGAAACAGACGGGAAGGTAATGAAAATATTTTCAACAGGATTTGAAGAGGTGCCTGTTGTATATCCTGACAGGAACCGCGTGTATCATATGAGCGGATGTAAGGTTTATGAGGAAATGTTTAACGGAGATTACAGTGAACCTCGTTATTTTACAGATGTTGTAATGGATAGTCCGAGATGTACGGAATGTATATCGGAAGAAATGTATCAGACGTTTAAGGAAAATGTATACATAATGGAAATGGAAAAACAGGAGCATCATATAGAACTTTTGTCCTTAATGAATTTATTTTTTGCGCTTGTTATTGCAATATGCGTTATTGTCAGAGTTTTCAAAAAAGAAAAGAAGGCATAGTTTATACTATGCCTTTTCTTAAATAATATCAGATATGCAGAAAGATGGCTGATAGCCGATGTTGTTTACAAATTCACTTCTTACTATATTTATGATGTGGTCAATCATATTTTCATCTGCAATTACGACAATACCGTTCTCCCATGAACGGACAGCTTTGATACCTTCAAGCGGTTTGCAGCAGTTGGCAAGAAAAATATGTTCATTATCCAAATCCCAGTAGCGTTCCATAGAAGCCTGCGAAAGCTTTATCTGTCGGAACAGTTCATTTGAATTGCAATGTTTTAACGCGGCGCAGGCAGTTTCTATCCGTATGTTTTCATCGGTCAGATGACACATATACCGCAGCGCCTGACGGCTTTTAATATTAGGTGCAGCCATTGTAAGCATTTCGGGAGTAATATCCGAAATTGAGGCTATATGCGGAAACAGCCTGCGTACATGTTCAAAAGCATAGTTTATTTGTTTTGAACGGGTACGCTGCCTTTGAGTGCAGTGTACGGATAATATCTTACAGCCGGTAAGAGGCAGAGGGAAATTTTTCGGCGTCCCTGAGGAAACAAGCGTACAGTAACCTTTTTTTGAATACAAAATGCCGAGATAAGTATTCAGTCTGCCGTCAGGAGAAGCAAGAGCGGCCGTATTTAACGGTTCCAACTCAATTCCCGATGATTTTTCAAGCGCCTGTGTAAGAGTAAGAAAAAATATTTCGCTGCGCGGAAGGAATTCCGGTACGGAATATTCAAATAATACCTGCGTTCCTTTCAGACCGAGAGGTTCAAGCCTGCGGAACAGATTTACATATTCGTTTCCGTCGCCGCGAAGGTTTTCAGTATTAGAGCCGAAAATATATGAAAAACATTTATTTGATTTATTTTCCTGCAAGCTAATCAATCCGCCTTCCAGACGTCTTGAAAACATTTTAACTCCCATTGAAAGCGTACAGCCCAAAGAGGGAGTGTATTCTGTTTCGGTACAGCCAAGAAGAGTACAGAAAATTCCGTTTGATGTAAAGTGTAAAAAATTATCTGATGCGTTAAATCTTTTATAAAAATCCTGTTTAAGCTCGGTTAAATTCAAAAAACTCACTCCTTTTCAGATATTTTGTCCGTAATCATGTTAAATAATTCGGCTAATTTAAAGGTTGACATTCATAGACAAACAATGTATAATATAGCAATGGTGTTATATTTAGCGATAATGCTATTTTGAAAAGAAAGGACTTGATTTTTAGATGTCAGAAAATAAGGAATATGTTTTGACGGTTGAAGGAAAAGCAGAACTTGAAGCAGAACTGGATAAATTAAAAAACGTCACAAGAAAAGAAGTTTCCGAAAAGATTAAAGAAGCGCGTTCGTTCGGTGACCTATCGGAAAATGCCGAGTACGATGAAGCTAAAAATGAGCAGGCTGAAGTTGAAGCAAGAATTAACGAAATTGAATATATGCTGAAATATGCGAGGGTTATTGACGATGAGGAGATTAAATCGGATGTTGTCACTCTTGGTTCAAAAGTGGTTCTTGATATTTTCGGCGGTGAGAAAAAGTATACGATTGTAGGTTCGACAGAAGCTGACCCGTATAAGAATAAGCTTTCATATGAATCACCGATAGGTGCGGCTTGTATGAATAAATCGGCCGGAGAAAAAGTAACGGCAAGTACTCCGGGCGGTCAGGTAGAGTTTAAAATAATTTCAATTGATAAATAAGATGTATTGAGCGCGGTCACGTTTTGAATATCGCGCTCTTTTTGTGCATAGACATACTTTAGGGGGTGTGTCTATGAGAGAAATTCGCAATATTTTAGCTGTATCGTGCGGTTATGCGGCAGCGGTAGTAGGCGCGGGATTTGCATCGGGACAGGAGATAGTAAGCTTTTTTCTGCGCTACGGTAAAATGAGTATTGTCGGCATTTTTATTGCTGTATTTATATTTTCGGCTTTTTCTTATATGGTGCTTTCCTGCTGTATTGAAAGAGATATTAACAGCTATGAGGATTTACTGGGGATTTTGTTTAAACGTACAGGAACGAGAAAAATCGCTGAATATGCAACGGCTGTATTTGCCGCGTGTACGCTGTGCGTAATGACGGCATGTGCAGGCGAAATGGGCAGCGTATGCTTCGGGATTGATAAAATATATGGTGCGATTGTATTTACTGTTGTATGCGCGGTTATACTTATGATGAATGCTAAAAAGATTATCCAGTTAAATTCACTGCTCGGAGCAATTATAATTTTCGGAATAATATTTACGTGTTTTTATATACTGCGTTACCGCGAGCATCAGACATTCGTAAACGGCGGTGCAATTGTTATGTCGGGTGCGTCATATGCAGGTTATAATCTGCTCACTTCAGGCGCGCTGCTGTCGGGTATGAGTACATACCTTAATAATAAGAAGGAAGCGCTTTTATCATCAGTTGTGTCCGGCATCGTATTGCTTATTATGATTGTGCTTATCTGGGGTGTTCTGGGAATTTATTACGGTAAAATAAATTTGGGTGAAATACCTATGCTGACAATGGCAATAAGGCAGGGAAGACTGCTTGGGATTGCATATAGTGTTATGCTTGCTTTTGCAGTTCTAACCACAGGTCTGGCAAACGGGTTTGGAATAACGGATATTCTGGGAGGTAAAATTGGACGCAAAAAGACAGCGTTGTTGTTTGTTTTAATTGCATTTTGTATGAGCGGAGGCGGCTTTTCAAGACTTATAGATATTCTTTATGGAGCTTGTGGATGTGTTGGGCTTGTAATAGTTGCAGGACTTATGATTTCAG
>CAJTUY010000031.1:0-12947 GCA_910579415.1 uncultured Clostridia bacterium
GAAGATAGTTTTCTTTTATTGTATAGTCTTTATATTTAAGCTGTGAAATACTGTTACCGTCAGCATTTTTAACCGTATACGCAGGATTTCTTAAATCCGTATGCCCGTATGATGGGTATTCCTGCTGTGTATTTTCAAGTGTAATATTGTTTTCATCATATGCCGCCCAAATAATATATTTAGTATTTGTTTTGCCGTAGTCTCTATCATGAAGCTTTTTCCCATAATGAATGTGAATTAAATTACCAAAGGAATCCACCGACATTATGTAGCTTATATTTCTGCCCTGAAGATGAAATGTATTGTTATTTTTGATTATCATACTATTTAACTCCCTTATAATACTGTTATTGCAGCTTAATAATCATATTAAGAAGACGATTTACACATTCCGCAAGTTCTTCTCTTGTTATTTTGCCATCATTCAAGGCTTCTTTAACTTTCTCCGGCTGACCGTAGGGCATCTTTATATCATTACCTGCTTTAATCTCTTTCCAATGCTCGGCATGATTTTCCCAATCTGAAGTTATCATACCTTTATAACCCCATTCATCACGCAGAATACCTTCAATCAATTCTGTATTTTCAGAAGCGCGCACTCCATTTATTAAATTATATGAGGTCATTATCATCCAAGGCTTTGATTCTCTTACGCAAATTTCGAAACCTTTAATATAAATTTCTCTTATTGCGCGTTCTGATATGATGGAATCGGACTCATAACGATTAGTCTCTTTATTATTGCACGCAAAATGCTTTGGTACAGCCACTATGTTTTCACTTTGTATTCCCCGCACCATTGCAGCCGCCATTTTTCCTGATACAAGCGGGTCTTCTGAAAAATATTCAAAATTTCTTCCGCACAAAGGACTTCTATGTATATTTAACGCCGGCGTCAGCCATATGCTTAAATTATTCTCCTTAGCTTCAAGCGCACCGGCTTTTCCAATCCTCTCTATAAGCGGGATATTCCACGTACAGGCAAGCAAAGTCGCGACAGGAAACGCCGTTGTATTAACGCCGCATTCCGCGTTTATTCTCACGCCCGCCGGACCGTCAGCAGTCATAACAGGCGGTATGCCGTATTTCTCCAAATCACCCATACCGCAGGTATTTGCAACTCCTCTGTTCTTATGTCCTTCGAGCAGATATATAAGCTCATCGTCTGTAAGCTGCGAAATAAACTCATCCATATCTGACTTGCCTTCTGCAACATCAAGAAGCATAATTACATCACTGCGTTTTTTGTAATCCCAATTCCCATATTCACGCTTAAACGTCTTTCTGCTGCGTCTTATATCAGGAACATCTATATAAGTGCCGTCGCTTATTAATCTTTTTCCAAGCCGTTCAGGCGCGCAATATTCGTTTAATTGTTCTACAATTACATTTTCACTTAGATTAAAACTGTAAACAGGCTGTGCGGCATCGCGTACAGAACTACCTATAAGAATATTATAAATTCCCTTTTCAAGAATATATGCTGACTTCTGTATAGCGCCCATATCATCATACGAAGCAAAATCTGTAATATCAAATGACAGCTGTATTCTTTGCGATTCTCCCGCTTCAAGCATATCTGTCTTTTCAAAAGCGCATAACACCTTTTTAGGCTTTGCAATATTCCCTTCAGGCGCTTCAAGATATACCTGTATAACTTCCTTTCCCGCTGTTTTACCGATATTGGCAGCAACCAAAGAAATGTTTATTTTATTACCGCTCTGATTAACCTCTGCATCTGAGATAGAAAACTCTGTATAAGAAAGTCCGTATCCAAACGGATAAACCACACATTCCTTCTTATCAGGTATTGTCTCAAAATATCGGTATCCCACAAAAATATCCTCTATGTATTTAACATAATCATCTGACTCATAAAACCCTTCAGATGACGGATAATCACTAAATCTGGCAGCACAAGTATCTGTAAGCTTTCCCGATGGATTTACAATACCCGTAATAATATCCGCCGCGGCAAAACCGCCCTCCATACCGCCCTGCCAAAGCATAAGCGCTGCTTCGATTTTATCATTATACGCAAACCATGAAACGTCAATCATCGCACCGACATTTAACAACACAACTATATGCTCAAAATTAGCGGTAACTGTTTCTACTAATTCCCGTTCACCTGCTCTGAGGTTAAAATAGCTGTCTGCTTCATCATTCTTGCGGTCTATTCCCTCCTGAGAAAACCTGTTGATTACGATTATAGCCGTATCGGTTAACTTTTTTGATTCCTCCAGTAACTCGGCAGGAATAGGCGGCTCCGTTATATCGCCGCTGTATGCGCCGTTTTTTAGCTCATTGTCAACATATTCTTTATAAAACATTGACAATCTGTCAAAGATAGTTATTCTGTCCGCTCTGTTTTTTAAGCCCTCATATATGTTTTTCACATATGAAACGGTAACGTCTCCGGAACCTCCGCCTCCCTTGACATAATCAGCCTGAGCCTTTCCGAAAACAGCAACGGCAGTCCCCTTGCCAATAGGGAGAAAATCGTTATTGTTTTTTAACAATACAGAGCCCTCGCACGCCGCTTCATATGAAAGCTGTCTGTTTGTCTCGCATTCTGTAATTCTTGTATGATTTTCACCCAGCGGAATACACGGCTGAAACTTTTCACGAGCCCATTTTTGCATTATATACCTCCAAAATTTTTATTTCTGCCGCTGCAAGATATATCCGGCGGCAGAAATAATATTTTTACTGATAATGAATATATATCCGTCAGAATGAATATGTCATATGTTCTGCTACTGACAGTAAATCATCCGTATCCTCCCATATGAATATCTTAACTATTCTGTTTTCTGCCGCGTCCAATTGGATTTTTTTCCAGTCTCCGCTAAGCTCTGAGCTGTCTACAACCTTGGCTCCTATCAGAGAATCGCCCGAAAACACTCCGATTATTGCTGTAAATGTATCTGCGGTATTTTTTTTAATTGAGATTTCATTTGTATTGGTTTTTATCACAGTACACGGGTCGCTTATCTTCTCTATCTTTACATTATCAACATAAAATGGGTCATTCCAGGTTGTAAAGTTGATTGCCGCAAGACTTGAAATCGCCTTTGTTGTTACATCAACGGTATTTGCTTTGCCGCTGCAATAGTTATTTCCCTGCATATCCGTTACGGAAACAGTATATTTACTGTTATCAACGTCAAGAATAATTCTCACGTTGTACCAGCCTGTAGGACATTGGTTAATCCAACTATCACCTATATACAAATCCACATTTGTATCATTTTTTCTCTGATTAAAGAAAATAATTGTATTTGAACCCATATCCGTAGTCCCTTGCGGTAGTACGTTAAAACGTCCGCAGTTGTTGTCCGTCCCCTCTGTATTTCCTCTAAGATAGGTGTCAAATTCAATGTTAACCATACCGTTTTCTATCGCCTGTGCCGCTAAACACGGAGTAAATTCGCCGCCTGCTACCTTCGCGCTCATACTATGCTCGTCATCTATTTTTTCAAAACTACTGTTAGCCTCCGTAATCTTCCAATATCTGTTTGCTTCCGCAGTTGATTTGTATTCCATATCATCCCAAATAAGAAATCCTCTTGAAATTTTATCAATTTTTATATTGTCCACATAGTAATCACTTGCGCCCCAGGCAGTAAAGTTAATATTTTGGAAAGTTCCCATCCAACCGCTTTCTCCATAGAATGAAGCCATCTCTGTGCCTGACTGCTGTTCACATACTGTTACACTGTAACTCCACTTACCTGACGAACCGAGATTTTCTTCAAGTACAATATTATACCACTTGTCTGTGGATATTGATATGGATTTTGCAACTGTATCATTATCCTTGTTTATCTCTATTACCGCTTCACTTGCATTGGCGCTCTTTTTAATGTGTATCATTCGGTTAGCGCCAAAATTTGTTTTTGCAATCTCCACATTCTCTTCCATAATCGGACAAATAATCCCGTGTAATTCCTTATCTGACGAGGGAGCCTTTACGTCGAAGCTTATTCTGACAGGAGTTTGTTCAATCTTTGTCTCTATAGTCCCCTTTTTCATAGCTAAAACAGGCGTGCTGATTGACGGAGAAACCTTCAGCACCTTACTTCCGTTGTCTTCAGCAATTGAACATCCGCCATAGCCATCCTTCATATACCATTTCGGCATTGTTTCCTGCGATACTGCGGCTGCTTCATAGCTTTCAAAATTATCCGCAAACAACTCTGTTAATACGTCATTTCTTACAGCAGCTGCGAAGCTGACCGACTGTGCTGCCGCTAACATACTTATGCTTAAAACAACTGTCACGACGCTTCGTAAAACTTTTTTTGTCATAAAAATTCCCCTTTCTTTTATAAGCGCATCACGCTGAAATATTAAAATGCGCTCTCTGCGCCGTTTCCGGCTGTATCCCAATCGGTTTTCACCTTATATGTAACATCGTTCATTTCATCAGACACTATATCTTTTGCATATTGTATTGCTTGCTTGCCCACCGGCATCATACCTTTTATACTATCCCATATATAAACAGATGCGTATGCGGCGTCTGTCGTATCTATATTTATAGTAATTTCATCTTCATTATATATTTTTGCCGGAAGCTCTTGACTTTTCACACCGCACAAGGTTCCGTCTGATTTATATATAGCAGCTATAATTGTCGCTGCCGTTTCATTTGTTCCTGTTACGGATACTTTAACGCCGTTTTCATCTGTTTTTAAATTGTAGGCACCATAATTATGAGCGAATGTTTTATCTGCAGGTACCATAAACTGAGCTGAGGAAACCCACTTTTTGCTCAAAAAGTCGCGTCCGCGTACAACAACTCTGTCACTGTAAACCTCTACATAAAGTCCCTGCGCGCCTACAATGCGCTCACTGCTGTCTTTTACCAAATAAGCTATTGCGCCATCATCAAAATAGCTCGCTTTAGTTGTACCGCCAAGCAAAGCCGGACGGCTTGACCCAAATTCTCTGTGTCCGTGTCCTGTAAAAACTATTGTGTTCGGGTGTGAGTCAAATATTGCTCTGAGCTCAGCATCCTGCGCGACCTCTGACCTGCGCGCCGGACTTCCTGTGTACGGAAAGCTGCTTGAAACGGTATTTGCCAACGGCTGATGCAAAAACACATATGCTCTTGTACCCTCAGCCTCTGCCATATCAAGCTGATTTTCAAGCCACTGTATCTGCTCTTGTCCCAGATATGCCGTATCTCCACCATTTATCATCATCTCATTGCCAAGATGAATAAAATATTGACCGTTTATTTTGTGTAAATAGTACAATTCTTCAGTATTTGTATTTTGCTTATAGCTTTCAATATGAGCGCTGTGTTCTTCTTCCTCTGATACATTGCCGTTATGAGGACGCAGCTCGTGATTGCCTATGGTATAATACATCGGTATTGTATCTCCTACCGTTTCAGCCACTATTTTTTTATAATTAGTCCATCTTTCAGTAGTGTCTCCGTCTACAATATCACCGTTCACAAAAATTCCTGATGAATCACTGTCGTTTTCTGCAATATCCTTCAGCGTCTGTCTGATATGCTCATTATGAGGATTTATTTTTGTTTCTTCATCAGTAGTTGCGTGAGTTTCTGAAATTACCTGAAAAGAGAATATTTCTTCTCCGAACGATATTAAAGCCTCCTGCGGAATATTAGCAGATACCGAAAGAGCCGGAGTATTTCCGCCATTCTGTACAGCCACGAAAATTTTTGTCGCGTCTTTAGGAATCATCAATTCGCTTCTTATTTTTATAGTTACAGGTTGTGTGCCATTTGCCATTACGCTTCCAATAGGCGTAAAGTCATCAAGTATTCCCTCGTCATTTCCCCAATGTACAAAAAAGTACTTTGCATTAGTCATATCTGATGACGGCGTAATTGTCACTGTACCTTCGGCAAATCCTTTCTCAACGGCTGTACGGTCATAAGATACCGTATAACTGCCGCGCACCTGTTCCGGCTCATATGTAACATTTACATTATCTACATAATAGGTACATCCGCCCCACGATGAAAAGTTTATATTTTTCCAGCTTCCGGCAGCGTCAAAAGCCGATTCCGCATAGCTCCAAACAGGAGTTACTCCGTCATATAATGCCACCTCATATGCGCCGGATTCTATATCCGGATTTAACGTTACATTTACCTTGTACCACTTGTTACATTCTATATTTGCAAAATTATTTATATCCTGACCGCTTCTTACACTCGGTGTTCCATTCGGCTCGCAATACACCTCCATAATACGGCGTGAGCCGTAATCCGACTGACCGTCTGACACTAATCCAAAAAGTCCCCATATTTTTTCCTCCGGAGCTTCAAGATATATGTCATAGCTTATATTAACCTCACCTGACACAACAGGATATTCTATAGCATTGTTTGACATAGCCACAGCCGGAACTCCGTTTGAATTATTTATTGCAAGCGCATTTCCGTGCTCATCACCAATATTTATCAGATTAACTGATTGCTTATTGTCTTTGAAATACCATTCAGACATATCCTCCAATGAATTATATTCCTCAAAATCATCGAAGAACAATTCATTTGGGTTATCAGCTGCCGCCGGAATCTGAATTATAGCAGCTGTCATACTGATAACCATTAGTATTCCGATTATTTTTTTAATCATATAGCATCCTCCTCCTTCTGCATTACTATTCACTATTATTCTACTTCAACAACCACATCGGCATTTTCGTCACACATGCCGTCAATTACACATCCTATCTTTACACTGCCGCCCTGCGAAATTGAAATGCTATCCTTATACTGTGTAGCTCTTACCGTGCGTGTTTCTCCGCCTGTGGTAATTGTCCACTTGATTTTAGTAAATGTTCCGTCAGAATTACCCACGTTATTTATAGTTGTAATAATGCCCATAGCTTTGTTTTTATCAGATATTCGTTTTGTAATCACTCTGCTTTGAACGGTAAACTCCGCTTTTCCCGGCGGTGTCGGTGGCTCGTCAATGAATTCCAGTTTTACATTGTCAAAATAGAAATTATCCGCCCAAGACGTGAAATTTATCATCGCCAACGAATCTATTGCTCTTGTTGTATTCTCTACGGCATTCTGATTATCGCTGCAATAATCATTACCGTTATTGTTTACTACAGATACCGTATAGTTTTTATCCTTGAGATTGAGCAAAACAGTTACATGATACCAGCCTGTAGGACATTGATTTATCCAGTTGTCTCCCACATACAAATCGACATTGGAATCATTTGCGCGCTGGTCAAATTTAATTATCGTATTGCCTCCGGGATTTCCTGTTCCGTTTTTATCTATAGCGTTAAATCTGCCGCAGTTATTGCTGTTGCCGTTGCTGTTGCCTTCAAGATATGTGTCAAATTCAACTAAAGCATATTTACCTTCTGCAGGCTCTGCCGCAACACAAGTATGAAATTCAGCGCCTCCTGAATATGCAGTCTGTCCGTGCGCCTCATCAATCTGTTTAAAGCCATAATTATCACCGTTTATTCTCCAGTATTTGCTTGCTTCTGCTTTTGAGGCGTATTCCATATCATCAACGATTTCCAAACCTCTTGAAATACGGCAGACAGAAACATTGTCAACATAGTACGCGCCATTCCTCCAGCTTGTAAAATTAATACTTTGGAATGAGCCCATATACTGACTGTTTGCCTCATAATCCTTATCTATAATTGTTCCTGCCGCATCATATACTGTAACAACATAACTCCACTGCCCTGCACTTCCCAAATTTTCTTCTATGGTTACACTATACCACGTATCATTGGAAATATTTATCTCTTTATCAGTATTATCGGCGTGATGTATTTGTATCTTTGTATTTGTCTCATTTGCTGTCCGTTTGATTTGTATCATTTGATTTTGACCGTAATTTGTATTGTCTCCTGCTTCTTCCATTACCGGACAAACAAGACCCCATACCTCATCCGCGCCGGACGGCACTTGAATATCAAAACTTATCTTTACAGGTATATTTTCAAGCTTAGACGGTATTGTTCCCTGTTTAAGCGCAAGAACAGGCGCTCCGTTTGTATTCCTCACCTTTAACGCCTTCGTCCCTCCGCTTTCTACTATGGCACATTCTGAAAGATCGTCCTTCATATACCATTTCAGCATTGTCTCCTGTGATACTGCGGCTGCTGTATAGCTTTCAAAATCATCCGAAAATAACTCTGTTGATGTGTCCTCTCTTACAGCCGCCGCAAAACCGGCTGCCTGAGTCAATGCTAATACGCTTACGCTTAAAGCAGCAGCTAAAGTTCTTTTTAAGACTTTGTTGTTCATAAAAATCCTCCTTTTTTAATTTATTAAATCATTATTGGTTACTTTTATTAAAACCGGACGTTCCATCGGATAATGATTGGGACGATGAATTATCAGATATAGCTCTCCGTTTCTATCTTTAAACAGCATTCCGTGCCCTCCGTCTTTTTCAAAAAGCGTGCCGTCTAAATCCCATTTCCCGTCAAGCTTGCCATTATCAGATTTGGCAATACCCTGCGTGTAATTGCCGTCTCCCATACTTGACCAAAGCATATACAGCTCTCCCCACCGATTTCTGTACATAAACGGACCGTCTGTAACAAATTGCTCTCCTGTCTTGTCAAGCGGTCTTGCCCACGCAGCTTGTGACGCACTAAATAATACGAAAGGCTCGCCTTCACTTTTATCAAGCGTCTTTGATAGTCTTACAGCGCACATTTCTCCGTCTGATGTCTGCACCCATTCGTGACAGAACACCATATAAGGAATCCCCTGCCTGCTTATATACAGGGTTCCGTCAAGGCACTCCCATTCCGAAGGAGTGACCGCGCCTATGCTATGCTCTCTAAATCTTCCGTCAGGTCTGTCGCAAACAAGTACCGCTGTTCCTCTGCGGCATTTTGCACCCTTAAATGAAGCGAACATATAAAATTTACCATCATATAAATGCACCTCAGGAGCCCAGAAATCTTTATCCCCCCAAAAGCCCGTTTCATACTCAAAAACAGCTTCAGGTTCGCTCCATTGGATAAGGTCTTTGCTCCTATACACATCAAATCCCAACTGTTCATCTGTGCGTGAGCCGTAAAGATAGTATGTGTCCTCATACAAAAGAATGTATGGGTCCCGTATATTTATTTCATTCAGTTTCATTACATTCTGCCTCCGTATAGAGAATATGCTTTCCGCCCGATATATTATATCGTTGACCGTCTCTAAGCTTTATTTCTGCATTTACGCCATATGGAACTGTAATTTCATACCTTATAAAATCTTCACGATAGCTCCATTTGCTTATAATTTTTCCATATGCCGTTTCTATTTCCGTATCGGCAAAGCCGAGCCGTCTATCCGGCGCAGGCGCAATTGTTATATTACTGTACCCCTCGCCGCCGTCGTTTATATTAATTCCTCCTATATAAGCAAATATCCAATCGAAAACAGAGCCGTAAGCATAATGATTATACGAGTTCATACTTGTATCCCAGAAGCTACCGTCCTCCTTTATGCCGTCCCAGTGCTCCCACATTGTTGTCGCTCCGTGGTTAACACTGTACAGCCACGACGGATAACCTTCACACAATAACAGCTCATATGCCGTATCTGTATGACCTGTTTCACTCAATGCGTGCAGCAAATACGGAGTTCCGACAAAGCCTGTGGTAAGTCTGCCGCTATATTCTTTGATAAGCTTCATAAGCAGGCTTCCCACTTTTTCTTTATCATCGCATAATCCAAAATGAATGAGCAGCACACACGCCGTCTGTGTACGCGACAGCGGCACTCCATTCTTAATAAATCTTGCCTTTATCGCTTCCACTATTCGGGGATACATTGTTTCGTATTTCGAAACATCTGTTCCTATAACCTTTCCCGCTTTTATAAGCAAAGAGGTTGAATAAGCAAAATAACAAGACGCAATTAAATCCGTATCAGTAGCTCCCTCCATAGAGCCTTCAATATCCATAGCCAGCCAATCGCCGTAATGGTCGCCGCCAATCCACAAGTATTCTTCATCTCCGGCATTGTGCATATATTCTATCCATCGGCGCATACATTCAAAATTGTCTTCCAATATTTTTTTATTCCCATACGCGCGGTACATTTCCCACGGCACAATAACCGCACTGTCTGCCCAAGCTGTCGAAATACGCTGCTGAAACTGTCTGAGGCAATCAGGTATAACAGCAGGAATTGAACCGTCATTATGCTGCTCGCTTCTTAAATCATACAGCCACTTTTCAAAAAACTTTTCCACATTAAAGTTTATCGCCGCCGTTCTGGCAAACACCTGCGCGTCACCTGTCCACCCGAGACGTTCATCACGCTGCGGACAATCCGTAGGAATATCAAGAAAGTTATCTTTCTGTCCCCACACAATATTGCTGTAGAGCATATTAAGCTTGTCATATCCGCACACAAAATTTCCTGTACGTTTTATATCCGAATGAACTTCAATTGCAGTAAAGCAACTTAAATCAACATCATAAGGATATTCGTCAAGACATATATACCTAAATCCCTGAAACGAAAGCGACGGTTTAAAAACCTCCTCGCCTCCTCCGCACACATAATGAATTTCATTTCTTGCCTTGCGAAGATTTGCAGTATAAAAATTGCCGTCCTTATCAAGAATTTCAGCATGGCGAAAGGATATTTTTTCGCCGCGTTTGGCATTGACCCTGACTTTTACATATCCTGTCAGATTTTGTCCGAAATCAATTACCCTTTCCCCTGCCGGAGTTACTATGTATCTTGCGGGGTGTATAATTTCATTTTCAACAATTTTGACCCCCATCTGCGGTACAAGCCTTGTGCTAAAGCTGCATTCCGCACTGTACCCCAATAGTCCTGGCGTAACGGTTCTGTCAATTGTCTCACCGTGGTAAATATCTGAAAATTGCGTATATGACGTCCAGACCTCAGTATTTTTGTCTGAAACAATGTATTGTGTTGTTCCGTCCTCAAAATCTATACTAAGACTAAACATGCACAGTATTTTCTTTGAATACACATTATCTTCATTATCCCAGCCCATTCTTCCGACTGCCCAGCCTTTACCGCAAAGAATTGCAATCTCAGACTCGTTTTGAAGAATGTCCGTTATATTATATTCCCTGTATTGAACATGGTCGGCGTAATTTGTCCAGCCTGGCGTCAGAACCTCACTGCCAATTTTCTTTCCGTCTATACGGCATTCATATACACCTATCGCAGAAACACACAATACAGCTTTTTTTATTTTTTTCTCAGATACGATTTTCCTTTTAAATTCCGGACAATCGCACTCTGTACCATCAGGAATACTAATCCATTTAGCTATACCAAGCATAGTATATCCTCCTCTTTACTTATAAACGACACAACCCATTATTTCACTGTATTTCCAGTGAACAAAAATCCTGTCGCAGCTGCTGCCTGCACTCTCGTAAGTCAAAATATCATTTACATTTCCAAAACTTATGCTGTCTGTCGCAGTATCATATATAATGACATTTGTAATATTTGCCGCTTCATCCCAGCTTCCGTCGTTATTGTAACCTATTCTGACAATTGAGCCTTCCTTATGTACAGCATAGCCATATGTATATTTCTGATTTATATCTATTGAATTAATAGAATCGTGGAAACTGCCTGTTCCCATAGCAGGTACAGTCCCCTTGCGTATCACGGTTTCCATTGTATCTATCAACCCTTTTTCGTTTACTCCTACACGTATCAAATCGCCTTCCTGTAAATCATCGGCAAGATATTTATATTTTGCATCAAAGATAAGCTCCGTATTACCCGATGGAGATACCGCCTCTATACCCACAGTTTGCTCATCATCTTCATCAATAGTAGTAAACATATCCTCAATAATGATACACTGCGTAAATTCGCTGATACCTTCCGATTTGCCGCCCTTCATAACGACTATATTCTCATATCCGATTTTAGGTGCCAGCTTGTATGTTTCCAAATTACGATATACATTACTCATAATACTTGATGCAGGTCTGATTGAAAAATCGCTGTCGCTTGATTTCCTGATATCCTCATCATCCGGTATGCAAATCATATTTGTTGTACCTTTAATATATCCTTTTCCGCCAAGCGCTCCGTTTTCTTTGACTCTATAAGAATACATCGGCATACTTATCGAAAGATTATACTCATTTTCTTCCGGAGTCTGTTTTATTGTGTCAATATACGTAATCTCTCCCTTGCCGTTCAATTTGTATACCACAAGCTGAGGTTTGGGTACGCCGTTCTCTGAAAGCATACTAATCTTAGACTCTGTTGTCGAACATGATTGTCCATCTATTTTTACTTTTCCTGCAAGATATATCTCCTTCATCTCACCATCATAGGCGAAAATCTTTAAAGCTACATCACTATCTCTTTCATCAATCCACACATTTTTAATATATCCTATCGGATTACGGCTAATTTCAGCAGTCTTTGCATATACAATGTTATTAAAAATATCTAAATATGCGGTAATTTCACTTCCCGAAGCAAAGGAATTTTCAAATGTGTCTCCATACGATTTGTAGACCGTATATTCATCTTCATCAATTTTAACATCAACGTCAGATTTATTATGCGATAATGATTTTATAATTCCTGTAACGCTCTGTCTGCATATTGTTATCTCAATTTGCGTATTGCCCGCCTGCCGTATACATAACACATCGTCTATCTGTATATTTGAAACAGGTTGCTCTTTCCCTTCCTGGTCCCGTATGCTAACCTTGTCAAAATCATCTTTTAAGTTAAGTTTTTCTCCTAAGCTGCCATATATAATCTCATTAGAAGCATCTATACTTGATACAAACACATCATAGTATGAATTGATAAACACAAGGTCATAATAACTGCTGTTTTTTGTTTTCAGCAGACGTATGCTTCCATAATCTATTTCAAAATCCTCTTTAGTGTAATTCGGATAAGCGATGCCATTATAAATCACTCTTGCTTTAGAATC
>CAJTUY010000031.1:12976-23361 GCA_910579415.1 uncultured Clostridia bacterium
GTGAGTTTTCTTTATAATATGAAATCTTATAATCATCACTCACTGATTCAATATCCTCGGCAGAAATTTCAATTTCTTCTGTTTTATCATCCGAAATATGTATATATACAATATTTGCCGTATTTTCTTCGTCATCACAATATGCTACAACATATTTACCAAGCATATCATCGGATACTTGCACGCTGTCTATATTGTAATATTCATTGTTAATACATATTGTATTCTGATAGGAGTTTTTATCATAAAAGGTTGTGCCGGAAACCGCAGTTACAGTACCTTCAATTTTTATCAGCTTTCTGTATAAATATAAAATATTTGTATCGCTTTTGTTATATGAGCCGTTATAATCCTGCGTATAAGTATCAATGCTAAGCGCATTATATACCAGCATAGCCACCTGACCTCTTGTAATCTCATCCGATGCCGCAGCATTTACTCCTTTTGCAAGTTCCGATGAAAATGCGGCAGAGATATATCCGTTCGGATAACCGCCGTTCATTTGCGCGTACTGGTCATATCCGCATACGGACAACAGCATTTTATATGTATCCTGCACCAAAATATGGTCATCTAAGCCAAACTTATTATCGCCATAACCTGAGATTATGCCTAGCTTTGTAAGCTGATTTACAGCTCCTGCCGCCCAATGATTTGATGGCACATCATAATAATAATGTTTGTCATTATCCGACTGTTCCTTAAGATTCATCGTCCTTGCCAAAATTACTGCAAATTCAGCTCTTGTTATCAGTGAATCAGGTCTGAATGTGTCATCATCATAACCGTTTATTATTCCGATTGCGGTTAAAAAATCTACGGCTTCTGTCAGCTTTTCTCCGCTTATGTCATCGAACTTTGCTGCTGCAGCCATTTCAAATGAAGTGATAATCATACCAAACACCAATATCAAACTTATTATCTTTTTCATATGACCCCTCCTCATTCAAAATATATTAAAACAGCATTGATAACAACAGCCGCCTCAGCGCGTGTTGCATTTTCATCGGGCGCAAATATATTATTATCTCTGCCTCGCAAAATTCCTGCCATCTGCATCACCGATACCGCGTCTTTAGCGTAATCAGATATGTCGTCATTATCCGAAAACTCATTTTTCTCATTAACCATTTCAATATTTTTATTTTTTATAAGATTGTATACCATACAGGACATATCCTGACGCGTTATATTCATACCGCTTCCAAACAGTCCGTTGCCTATACCGCTGCACATAGACGCATTATACGCTCCGATAACATACGGCATAAACCAATCTGTTTCCTTAACATCATCAAAGACAGGCTCATATTCTCCCTTTTGACGCTTTGCGGCAATCAGAAGCATTTTGACAAATTCCTCACGCGTAACATTATCGTTAGGATAAAAACGATTTTCTTCCTTTCCCGCAACGATTTCTCTGTTATACAACCGCATAATTGACTCATACGCCCAGCTTACGCTGTCGATATCCTCAAAGCTTTTCAGTTCAACAGGCTTCATCTGGTTGTTTGTTACAGGCTGCGCAGGTATATTTATATCCGTCGGCTTATTGTTCGTTGAAGCGCCTCCTCCGCTGCCGCTTCCTCCGCCGCCTCCGTTTATTTTATCGGAAGCATTGATTTCTTTTATTGCATTTCCCAAAGCGCTGTAGCTGTTATACGCATTACCTGCAATACTTGCATATGTGCTGTCTTTTATACCCGATACCGTTACGCCTATTTCACTTGCGTAATCTGATATAATTTCCTTTACATTACCCCAGCCGCCCGGTTTTTTTATCAATTGCATCACTAATATTTCAGTAAACTTATTATTGAAAGATTTAAAGCTTGTATAATTCCCCTTGCATTCATTCAATACCGCCTTTTCAATATCCGCAGTAAATATTTTAGACTGACACCATTTTGCGGTTCTGCTGTCCATAGTTTCACAGAAGGTTGCATAACCCTCCAGCGAGGTTATTGTTCCGTCTGAAATACCTGCGGCAATCAGCGTATTGTTTATAACTGCACGAGATTTATTCAAGTCAGACACACTTAGAGGCGCTGTTTTTATCTGATTGTACAACATACGCATAAATGTTTCCTTATTGATTTTGGCATACATCTCATTATCAATACCCAATTTATCTATGTTTTCTGAAAACCTTGCGGCAAACTCAGCTTCTGATGCATTATTAAGAATTGATATTGCAGCTTTCAAATCATCCTTATGTACAAAATGTATTACTCCGTCTTTGTCATTACCGTTTCTTTGTCTTATGCTCCATTTATAATCGCCGGTTCCTGAATTTATATTAATATCAAATATATATTTACCATTTTCATCCGGATAAGCAGTATTTACATATTCCGCCGCCTCCAAAGCAACGCCTTCATCCGGCAAATCGGCAATGCCTTTTCCTGATTTGAAAATTGTAATACCGATTGCTTCATCAATATCCGAATCACCTGAAAAGATTATCCTATTGTTTTCATAATCCTCTTTGACATATACACTATCGCTCGCATATGCAGTGCACACAAATACGGAAAATGCCATTGCTGTTACAGTGAATATCTTTTGGAATTTTCTCATTTTTGTTCTCCTTTCAAATTTTGCCGTATCCATAATATTTACGGCATAGCCGATATTACTGTGAAATCAGTGTTTCTGCTATAGGAACAAGACTGTTATCTTCCCACAAAAAAACCTTTGCAGTATCAAAATCCGTTCCTATATAGCTGTTTATGTCAAAATCCTGTAAAGAATTAAGAACATTGGCTTCAACCGTAAACCTCTTAACTGCCATATTTGTCATACTGCTGCCGGTATATTCCGCATAAATCAATATATAATTCTTTGGTTCTGCTGTTGTATTCGTTATGAGAGCGTTTAATACTCCGTTCTCATAAGAAACAGTTCCGTCAGAATAACCGTTTGCCGTTTTAATATCAAGTCTGAAATCCGTTCCTAACGGTACTCGTGCCAGACTGTCTACTTCACCGGAAACAAATATTGTATATTCCGTATTTGCTTTAAATGGCGTTAAAAGCGTCGCGGTGTATACTCCTCCGTCTATAGTTCCTGTAAACTCAAGCTCACTGTCAGTGCCTTTTTCTGTGATTTTAATATTATCATTGTTGAAATACCACGTATCCATTGGAACGCCGAAATCAAAACGTATTGCTGCTGCTTCTGTCGGAACCGCAGTTAATTTAGTTTCCATTACTTTACCGCTGCCGTCAGCAAAACTGATACTGTCATTTATAAGCTGCGGCGCCTTATCGTCATATGCGATATATACATTGTCAAGATATGCGGCGTCATCTTTTTTCGACCAAATCTGAAAATTAATTGAACCTATATTGTTTAAAGTCTGATTATTAAAAGTAAAGCCGTCAAAATCATACCACGCCGACTCCTGTTCCGCACTTGACATATTTGTCATTTTAACCTTATATCTTCTGTTCGTAACATCGGCTGTCACCTTAAAATCATACCATTGTCCCGGTGTATAGTCGAACAGCTTATATCCTGCCGCTTCGGTAGTATTACAGAAAATACTGCCGCCCGAAATATACATAACCGGCAGGAAAGTTGACCTCTCACTGTTAAATAAAAGTATCGGTGTGCTTGCCGTCATAGCAGGTTTCATCGAAAAGCTGAAGTTAATTGTACCGCTTGTGACATTTCTCGGCAAACTGCGGTATATGAGAGTATTATCCGACTCAGCATTAAGCCCGAGCTTAAACACCTTACCTCTGCCTTCTTCGTCTTCTATCGCAGACATCCCTTTTGTTGTTTCGTCCATCTGCCATTTTTGCGCCGCTTCATCTATATTGGAATATACATCAAAATCATCCTCCATAGGAAGCTCCGGCGCAGGACGTACCGATTCACCGGTATATATTTCCATTTTTACATTATCAAAATAAAATACGCCGTCCTTCCATTTCGTAAAGCTGACTGTTGAAAAATCAGACAGCATATCTGCCGCGTTAAGCTCCGTTACCGTTTCGCCGATTCGTTCTCCCGCTGCGTTATATACGCTTACTGTATATATTTTCTGGTCAAGGTCTATTATTGTTTTTATTGTGTACCACGAATTAACGGCAACATTTGTCGCAACAGGCGTGACGCCTGATGTCGTAATATTTGCCATACCGTTTGGCTGACAATCTATATTTATTATTCCGTTTGCTCCCCAGTCATTCTGATTTGAGGACACAAGCACAACTCTGTTCCACAGCTCTTTGTCGTTGGTGATATATGTGTCAAATTCTAAATTGATTTTTCCGCTTGTAAGCGGATTAGAAAGTCTGTATGCGCCAAATCTCGGCGAGCCTGAATTTACACACGCTGTAGTCCCGTGTGACTCATCAATTTTTGTGAAGCTCGTCTGCCCGCTGTCATAGCCTTCTATCGTCCAGTTAAGCATACCGGGCGCGGCGCTGCCCTCCGGATAACTGTCAAAGTCATCAAAAAACGGAAGTGAACGCTCAATATGAGTAACCTCAAAATTATCTATATATACCTTACCCGACTTCCACGCAGTAAAATTAATATTTCTGAAAGTACCCATAATATCGCTGTTTGATTTACCTGTACTTCCTACAAGCGTGCCGTCCTGATTGTAAACTCCAATTCCGTATGTCCACTTATTTCCTTCTCCAAGATTAAGCGTCATCTCAACTTTATACCATTTACCTGTATCAACCCTTATTCCTTCAATATACGCATCTGAGTTGACAGGCTTATGTATTGTAATAAATTGATGTGCGCCGTAATCTTCCTGCGTCCCTGACTGAATGTAATCAAGAAAGCTCCAGATTTCATCATTTGTATCTTCAAGATATGTATCAAAGCTGATTTTGATTGTTCCCTCCGATATATCTCTTTGAATTGTGTTCTTCGCCATTGCTATTGTAGGAGATGCACCGCTGCTATATGTAAAATACATACTATTTTTCCCGTCTACGGTATCAAAGCCACAGCCCTCGCAATTTCCGTCTATAAACCATTTCGGAGACAGTTCATCAAAACTGCTGTAATTTTCAAAGTCATCTGTAAATATAACGTCTTTCTCTGTTATTGTTGAAGCTGTACCATCCTCCGCCGCATATACGGCAGGAATCATACATACGCACAAAACCGCCGCGCATAATTTGCTAATTAATGCTTTCATTCTCATACTCCTTGTTCCTTTCTTTATGACAATTCCTATTCCACTTTTACGACCTTGAAATTGTCAATCGCAAAATCTCTGTCGCTCCACGACGTGAAGTTTATATTTTTAAAATTGACCACAAACTCATCACAGTCATCTCTGCTGTAGTTTCCGATACATTTATCGGAATCATCATATACAGATACAGAAATTTTGCCTTTCTCTCCTATATGGAAATCCGCCACAATCTTATACCATACGCTCGGCTTAATATCAATTTTATTTTCCTCCGCATACGGGTCGCATATAGCTGTTACATTCTTTTCCCTATAGAACTCAATAACACGAAAATGTCCGTTGTCGTGTTCACCTTCAGGCACAAGCGTCATAAAGCCTTGTGTTTTACCTCCAAGATTTTCTATCAGTGCGTCAAGAGTAACGCGTATATGACCGGAGGTTATTTTTTCAGGCACCACCGTATCCGGCATACGAATTACAGGCGCGCCACCGTCTTGATTTTTCACGTGAAGCGCGCCGCCTCTGACCGTACAGTGGGAATAACATTCTTTCAAATTCCATACGGAAGACATTTCATTTACATTTCCATAAGAATTAAAATCATCACTGAACAGCACACTTTCCTCTGCATTTGCCATTACAGGTAATCCGCAAAATAATATAGCCATTACGACTATAAAAATTATTTGATTAAATTTTTTCATATATTATCTCCTTTCCGGTAATCATTCTATCGTCCTTGCATCAGTGACGGGTTTCATACCTTCAAAGCTGTCCCAAAAGAAAACTTTTATTTCTCTTACGCTTTCACTCTGCGGGATTTCAACAGGTATTGAAACCTCTTTATTATCCGCATCAATACGGCTGCTAACACATATTTTATTACCTCCGGATTCATAACCTATACACGCAATGATAATGCCTTCATCAGCAGCCGGAGCCGCCGCGCATATGCTTATATTATCTCCCGGATTAATTTCATTCTTACTCTTAATATATTTCCCGTTCTTTTTTACATATAGCTCGGCAACTGAGCGTACGCCAACGGCAAAGCTTTTAGCATACGGACTGCTTATACCTGTACCGCTCAGATATAAAGTGAATACTCTGCCGTTATCAGGCAATGTAAAATCAAATGCAAAACTGCCATCTCTCGTAGTCTGTTGATTTATATATCCGCCGCCGTCCGTAGTAAAAGTGTCGCCAAAGCTTGAAAAAAGCTCGCCTTCTGGCAACACTGCTATTGATACCTTTCTATCTTTTCCTGCGCCGTCAAGCTGCCCGCGCACAAAAACATTTTCTTTGTCCTCGTCTGATTTTTTATCTGCATAAAGCGTTACAAAACTTATTTCCGATTCCTGCTCTTCCTCGCATTGAGCATATGGAGTACCGCTTTTTACAAATACAGGGTTTGTTCCTGTTTCTATTGTGATATTTCCATAACCACCTTCTATTGTCTGCTCCGAAATAATCTCTCCATACATATTATAAACAGTTACTTGTTCTCCTCTGACAGGAATTGTTTCACTGCCTGTACCCTCGTGCCTCCATAATATATTAATTATTCTGCCCTTACTGTCTGAATATTTCGCATTATATTGACCTTCAATAACTGTATGATAATTTCCAAACGTCTCATTTGCGCTCATACATTGAATAGTCATACCTGACGTAAGCCGATTATATGCCGCCGCTGCATAAGCGCCTTCCTTTAAGGAATAATCAGATGTCAGAATACCGAAATTATCCTCCGAGCTGTTAATGTTATTACCTTTATTCTTTAAGTTATACCACATATACACGCCGTCTGTATTTGTATTAAGGCACCACGCGTCATACAGAACCGAGCTTCTTATAAGCCACGCTGCCTGTTCGTCTCCCGGATGTGAATATTCGTCCTCGCCTGAGGTATAATATCCGTGTTCCGTTACCCATATAGGCTTATCTTTATATCCCAGTGCGTCAAGCCGTGTTCTGAATTTATTTAAATCATATGTAAGACGTTCCTCCGGCAGATACATTTTGTTATATGGATGTATGCTGAATACATCCATATAATCAGCCGCCCCTGCCGCAAGCAGAGCGTCAGTATAGGTCGTATCCGCTCCCGACAGCGCAGGTCCCGCCACTATTGCGTCAGGGTCAATAGATTTTACAAGATTGTATACTTGTTTCAGCAATCCTGCATATTGCTCAGCTGTTGCTCCGTTTGCATTAAACAATTCATAGTTTGGTTCATTCCATACCTCATATGCGTCAACCTTACCTTTAAACTTCGTTACTACCTCTTTAATATAGTTTAAATATCCGTCTAAGGCTGCTCCTTCATACGGTATATCTGTTTCATTTTGTGAATAAAACGGATTGTTAAATGCAAGCGTCATTAAGACCTTCACTCCATCTTCATTTGCTCTGTCAATTGTGTCAATATATTTCTGCGGTATGTTTACAACGCCCTTTACTGTTTCACATTCCTTCCAGGACATATCATCTCTTATCCAGCCGAAGCCTAAGCCGCACGATTTATCAAGTATATCATTATAATCATTTCCGTGCGCTATATGCGTTGTTACGCCAATACGCGAGTTTTTATCCTGCTTGAGGCGCGTCACTTTTGCCACTGTAAAACTTCTGGAAATTCTATTGGTAACCGAACCCGGTGCCGAAGCCTTAATATTGACCATATATTTCCCGATTTCAAGTTTCGGTACATTAAAAAGTTCCAAAGCCGTTTCACCTGCTGACATCGGATGTATGCGAGTCTCGCTGAAAACCGTTTTTCCCGCGCTATCCTTTACAATACAGGATATTTCAGGTTTACACTGTGATGAGCTGTTTACAGTAATCTTAAATTGCACATCATTGTCCATATCAAATATAGTATTCGCGCTGCCTGTTCCATTGTGCTCCAAATCCACAGTCATTCCTGCCGCGCTGCAAGGCAGCGCAAATATTGAGGATAACAATGACAACATACACAAAACGCTTATTACATATTTTTTCATAACATCCTCCTGCAATATTATGGTTTTCCTAAAAGTATGCTTTCAAACATTGATGCGTCCTTGTAACTTGAAATGCCGCTTGTAAATTCCGCCCAGCCTTTTCTGATGTTTCCGTCACAATCATTTACCATAAATGCAAGGTTAATAGTATCACGAAGCACAATTTCCTCAGGTTTGGTTACCAAACCGTCCCAAGGAATTTTCATTTCATATATGATACGCCCTGTATTATATTTTTTTACAAAAAGCTCGCTTCCTTCATTTACATCATTGTTTCTCGCCATACTTCTCCAGCGGAAAAGCTGGGGTCCGTCCTTTGTAAGAGCTGCGCCTGTTTCTGTAAACTGCGTACTGCTGATAGAATTAGTATCGTCTACAGCAAATACAAAGCTATCACCCTTATAAATATCCTCGCCCGTAAACGGCTGTGAAAATTTATTATCTGTAACATCAGCGCAGATGTATAAGTTCTTCTCATCCCACATCAAATTTACTTTTGCCGCCAAATCACGGTCATTTACAAAAGAGGCTTTCGCATTATTCTCCGCATCAATTTTTCTGTCGTTTCCGTCAACCGAAATCCACGTGCCTTTCCATTCACCGCTGTCTGTTTTTCCGTCAAGAGAAGGTTTGTTTTTGGCATATGCCGCAACATAAAAGCTCGTATTTTTTGATACGCTTTTTTCTTCACCGTCATCACTTACAACTGTTACAATGCAATTTTCAACACTTTTTTTCACCATTTCCGGAAGCTGGATTTTTACCGTATGCTTTTCTCCGCCCTTCAGTTTAGGAAAGTCTATCGGTCTGCTGTATTCCGCCATATGCTGAGGAGCATTAAGCATAACCTTGCCTGCGGACTGCTTTGAGTAAGCCTTATTTGTTATATCTACTATCACATTCCATCTGTTCAGATTGGAATAGTCATACGGCTCAGCCTTTAATTCAACCTCAAACTGACTTGGATATATTAATATATTGCCCGCAGCCTCAAATATCAATTTGTCACCGTCAAAAACTTTTGTTTTTACCGCTATATCCCGTACATCGCTATTATCAATGTTTACTGTAAACTCAGCCTTTTCATTGGAAATATTGTTTGATGACTGCATATTTCCGCCTTCGCTTACTTCTGTCTGCACTGATAAAGACTGCGCTCCCGCTGCGAAAACAGTATACGAAACCGCATCGTTATGCACCGCCTCCGCATATATTTTATCTATTGATACCGTATTTTCTGTGATTTCTATATCTTTTTCCTTTGAAACAAGATAACACGGTTCTCCCGAAATCATCAGATTTACAACCCCATTCAAGGGGCTGACTGTACCGCTGCAATTACCATACATATCATATACGGTAAATTCTTCCGTTGATTTTATGCCTATACTCTTGTTTTCCTCAGTTGTCCATACAACATATACATTTTCTTCATTTGATTTTTTATACTTTCCTATATATGTTGTATCCTCAAATGTATACAGCCTATCAAACTGTGTGCCTGAAAGCTGCTTATTCATATTACTTATTGAAAGCAATGATGTCTTTGCCGCTCTTGGAACCAACGTACCTTTTTCAGCCTCAAGCATACCAAATTCAGCCTCTGTAAAATTCTGGTTAGCCATTGGATTGATAAAGTTATAATAGAAATAATGCTCCGCTGACTTATTAGCCTGCATAAGCACATATGCGCGGACAGGGAACGCCGCCTGCTCATATTTTGTATGAACGAGGTTATCATCACTCGTCGCAACACGTTCTATATTGTACCAGCCAAGCTCTGTTACCCATATTGGTATTTCTCTGCCATATTCACGCATAATTTCCTTAACGCGTTCCAGTCTGCCTATCAGATTTGTCCCTTCAGGTCCGCCTGTTGCATCGTACGGATGAAGCGCAAGCGCATCCATAGCCTGTATTCCTCCGTCATCAAAGACAGTTCTCAGCCACGTTTCGTTTTCCTCATTTGCTATGGCTCCGCCGATAATTGTTATATTAGAATTTTTTGCCTTCAAAGCCGCCGAGGTTTGTTTCATAAGCTCACGATAATCCTCTGCCGGACGATTTGTCGGATTAAATCCTGTTCCGAGCAAATCCGCCTCATTCCATATTTCATATGTATCTACGCCTAACGGACTAAGCTCATCATACATAAATTCCGCATATCTGACGAAAGCCGCTCTTCCTTCTTTTGTATAAGGCACGCCTCC
>CAJTUY010000032.1 GCA_910579415.1 uncultured Clostridia bacterium
AAGTCAATGGGCGGTGCTGATGTAATTAAGGAAATCAACGAGGCTTATAAGGCTGATGATACAGTAAAAGCTGAATAATTATTTAAAAGGGCGTTCGTATGGACGCTCTTTTTTTGTGTCAGCTTGACATAATAAAGTCAATGTAGTAAAATGATAACATGGAGGATAATGTGATGAAAAAGATAATTTCGGTACTTACCATGTTGATTATAATCATATCAGGCGCCGTTTCGGCAAGCGCAGCAGCAAATGTTGCGGCATTGATGTATCATAATGTTACGTCTGACGAATCACGCTGGGGCGATTATACAATCTCGCCCGAACAGCTTGAATCTGATATTCAGTATTTTCAGAGCTGCGGATATATGACAATGACAGCGACAGAACTTGCAACTGCAAATATGTCGGATATAGACGGTAAAAAAATTTTGCTTTTAACTTTTGACGACGGTTATTCAAGCTTTTACAGTGAGGTATATCCGGTGTTAAAGCGTAATAACGCGAAGGGAACAATGTATCTTATCGGTTCATACATAAACAGATATGGTTATCTGACAGAGGAGGAAACATATGAAATGGCTCACAGCGGTTTAATTGAAATCGGTAATCATACAAATTCAATTCATCATACTCCTGTTGAGCTTTTGCACGGTATTTATAACAGTTCGGATTCGTTCTATGAAGTAATTGAAGATATAAAACGTAACGGGGAACGTCTTAAGGAAATCACAGGTCTGGAAATTACGAGTATGTCATGGCCTTATGGCTATTATACAGTTCCGTTGGATACAGAAGTAAAAAACCAACTTGGATATAAGATTTCTTTCAGTACCGAATATGATGTAAATTATTTCAGCGGTAATACATCAGCGCCGCTAAAGCGTATGAACAGAGAATGTTCTGCGTCTACACAGTGGGTGTTTGACAGAGCGAACAGCAGATTTTAAGCGGCACAATTGTGCCGCTGTTTTTATAGATGAGGCAGGTTATCACGATAGAATTTCATCTCATCTTCACTGAATGTATTAAGAATTTTATTAAGCTCATTTATAAGCATATTTTTCTCAGACGGAAGACTTCCCTGAATATTAACAATATTTGATGCACCCAGCGCGGCAAAATGTGTTTTAATCGTAAGAAACTCTATAAGCGTTTTAAGCTCGGTTATTTTTTCGGTTTCGCTTTCTTCCTGCCAGTTGCCTGCTTCAATTTCTTTATTCAATTCCGAATTTGGATATATAGTCAGCATGGAACAGCCGATAATTTTAGGGTTCAGTATATTAAATATTTTTGCAGATAATTTTGCCCCTGTCTGACCGTTGCCTTTTCCTGAAATTCCGGCAAGATAGAAAATGTTATATTCGATGCCGATATCATCGAGCCGTTTAAGCTGTTTCACAATATCATGTGAGGCATACCCTTTATTCATAAATTTCAGCGCTGTGTCATCGCCTGTTTCAACACCGATGGTAATCCTGTTGTATCCGCATACCCTAAGCTGTTTAAGTTCCCTATCGGATTTTGCGGTAATGTCGGTAACGCGCGCGAAACAGCCTATACTGTCAAGGCGCTGAAAGTATTGCTTTGACAGAGCTGAAATACAGGCAAGCTTTTCCGTGCTTAATGCAAACGGGTTTGCTCCCACAAGAAAAATTCTGCGTGCCTGCGGCATATGGCAGCTTGCCTCTTTTAAATCCTCTTCAACTTCGCTTACAGGTGACATCCTGAATTTAAAAGGTAAATCGTCATAGAGCGTACAAAATTTGCATTTGTGATGTGTACATCCCATTGTTACTTGTATCAGTACCGACCATGCTTCATATGGCGGACGCCAAACAGTTCCTGAAAAGTGCATAGTATCATCTCCTTCGGTTTAAAGTTTAGCACTGGAAAGATATTAAATCAAGTACGGTTTTTATTAGTACATAGTGCGAAAAATAATACTATGGATTTTTATTGTATATTGTGTTAAAATATTCTTAACGGTGGTGAAGACATGTCAAAATATGATGATTTGAAGCAGTGTATGCCTATGGCGGAATTTCAGCGTACACTGAGCGGTAAATGGAAAATTCTTATATTGTGGTATATTTATGTATATAAGGTAAGGCGGTTCGGCGAACTCAGGCGGCAATTGGGTGACATCACACAGTCAACTCTTACAAAGCAGCTCAGAGAACTTGAAAATGACGGTTTTATAAAAAGGACTGTTTATCCGCAGATACCTCCGAAGGTGGAATATACGCTTACAGAATTGGGGCATACCTTTGCGCCGCTTATGGACGATATGCGAAAATGGAGCGAACAAAATTTACTTTAAATTCCGAAATCGGTTAAGCGGTACAGAAATGTTTGAGGGTAATAGCTATGAATAGAATAGAAATAAAAAATTTTAATACAGAACTTAATAAAAAAGCGGTTTTACAACGTATTGGGTGCGGAAGTAAAAGTAGTATTTATGATACGGTTTCTTTGTATTTTGATGAGATTGAATATGATTTTGAAACGCTTGTTATGCCGTATGCAGCTGTTTGTATTGAGAATATGCGCGCGTATTGTCTGCTTACTCTCGGAAGCAGCGTAAGTGATTATACCCGTTCGCTGTTTGACAGAGGAGAAGGCATGCGCGGACTGCTTGCGGATGCTATGGCGGACGAGTATCTGTTTGCATTGGACGCAGAGTTATCGGAGCATATTAAGCTTTTATGTGCAAAGAACGGTTGGGGCGTGAAGGAAAGACTGTCCGCTCCTGAGGATTTTCCGTTGTCGGAACAGAAAATCATTGCAGAAAAAACAGGTATAGACGATGTCGGAGTGACAGAAGCCTTCATGCTTGAGCCGGTAAAAAGTATGGGATATATACTTGAATTTACTGACGATAAAAATATATTTAATGCTCAGCATGACTGCTCAAAATGTTCTAATTTTAACTGTCCGAGAAGAAGTACAATATCAGAGGGTAAATTTGAAATACTGTCCGGATATGAATACAAACCTTTTCTTTCAGACGGTGACAGCGCTGTTTGTATTGATATAGGTACAACTACGGTGGTATTTGAACTGATTACAGACAAGGGGACACTAAAAACTTATAAGACGATAAACCCGCAGAGACGTTTCGGACTTGATGTTCTGTCACGTATTGAAGCGTCAAATCGCGGACGCGGCGATGAGCTTGCCTCGCTTATACGCTATACACTTGTAAACGGTTATAATGAGGTGACAAATGGTTTTGGGGACACTAAAAAAATAGTGATAGCAGGGAATACGGTTATGGTGCATTTGCTTATGAACCGTTCGTGTAAGGGGCTTGGAGAGTACCCGTTCAAATCGAATTGCTTGGGGACAGTAAAAACCACCTTTGATAAGCTTTGTGACAGTAACACTGCTCCTGTTGAAACAATAGTTTTCGGCGGTATATCACCTTTTGTAGGCGGTGATATTGTAAGCGGTCTGTATATGTGTGATTTTGATAAGTCCGATAAGGTAAATATATTTCTTGATATTGGAACAAACGGCGAAATGGCAATAGGAAATGCTGAAAGTATAATGGTAACCTCAACTGCGGCAGGTCCTGCGTTTGAGGGAGGACGTATTTCATGCGGTATCGGAAGTGTTGACGGAGCTATATGCGGTGTGAATTTGAAATCGGGGACACTAAAAACAATTGGCAATAAGCCGCCTGCTGGATTGTGCGGAACAGGCATTGCCGAGCTTCTTGCCGAATTGCTTGATATAGGTATTGTAGATAATACGGGTCTTTTATCTGACGATTATTTTATATCGGGTTATAAGCTTTCGGAGGATATTGTATTTACACAGGAGGATATACGTCAGGTGCAAATGGCGAAATCCGCCGTCAGGGTTGGAATAGAAACACTTGCGCGAATATATGGTGTGCCGCTTAATAATGTTGATACATTTTATCTTGCAGGCGGATTTGCGTACGGTCTGTCGGTAGAAAAAGCTTGCAAAATAGGTCTTTTGCCGCAGGAGGTACTCGGAAAAACAAAAATTCTGGGTAACAGTTCGCTTGGCGGCTGCTCAAAATATTGTTCGCAGTCCGACGGTGACGGCAGGATTGAACATATAAAATCAATTTCAAGTGAATTTTCATTGGGAGAAACCGATGGTTTTGAGGAAGAATATATTAAAAACATGAATTTTAGTTAAAAAATAAGAAAAAATATTAAAAAAAGTGAAAAAACTCTGTTTTTTTACTGACTTTTATTGTATAATTAAAGTAATAGGAAATTTGGAAAGGAATGGATGGATATGGCAGTAAACAGAGTTACATTAACAATAAATTCAAGGCAATATACGGTTGTCGCTGAGGAAAGCAAGGAATATATTGAAAAACTGTGCAATCATATAAATGAAAAAGTTGCGGAGGTCAGAAAAGGCGGACAGAATGTTTTGGGGGAACGTCCTGTTGTGCTTGCTGCGCTTAATATCTGCGATGAATATTTCAAAACTCTTGAAGTTTCAAAAAAACAGGAGGAGGAACTGGAAACATGCAGACTTCAGCTGTCACGTTTTCAGCCTGCACCGCGTCAGATGACAATAGACAGCGGTACGCGCAGTGAGATTGACAAGGCAAATAAACGTATTGAATTTCTAGAAGGACATATAAAGGAGCTTGAAAATAAGCTTCGCGGACAGCAGGACCGCAGTAGGAAATCATAATGAGTATGGAGCTTTTAGCGCCTGCCGGAAACTCTGCCGCTTTGCGGGCCGCAGTACAGTCGGGCGCTGACGCGGTTTATTTAGGAGCGGATACCTTCGGCGCAAGACAAAGCGCGGAAAATTTTACGCTTGACGAGCTTCCGCAATGGGTTGATTACTGTCATTTGTACGGTGTTGATGTTCATGTAACCGTTAACACGCTGATAAAAAATAATGAGCTTTCAAAACTTTCTGAATATGTAAAACATCTTAACAATGCGCATGTGGACGCGCTTATAGTACAGGATTTGGGCGCGGCGGAGATTATTAAAAATACCATTCCCGATATGACTCTTCATGCAAGCACGCAAATGACGGTCACAAGTCTTGAAGGAGTAAAGTATCTCGAAAATATGGGCTTTTCGCGAGTGGTTCTTGCGCGTGAGCTTAGTAAGGATGAAATTGAATACATTTGTAAAAATGCTAAGGCAGAAATTGAAGTGTTTGTACACGGCGCAATTTGTATGTGTTATTCGGGTCAGTGCCTTATGTCAAGTATTCTGGGCGGACGAAGCGGAAACAGAGGACGATGCGCTCAGCCGTGCCGCCTGCCGTATGAGCTTATAGAGGCAGGACAGTGTGCAGGTCAGGGACATATATTAAGCCCAAAAGATATGTCGCTTATAAACGAATTGGGGACACTAAATAAAATAGGCGTTAAATCTCTTAAAATAGAGGGACGGCTGAAACGGGCAGAATATGTTTCGGCGGTAGTCGGTATTTACAGAAAGTATCTTGATAAGCCGGGAGATGTCACAGTAAAGGATATGCAGGAGCTTAAGGACGCTTTTTCGCGTACGGGTTTTACCGACGGATACTTTAAAGGACATCTCGGCAAAGCTATGATGAGTTATAAAATGCCGGGAAACAGTTCAGATAATAAATTTACTTCTGATGCTGTTCTACGGGCATCGGAAAATGCAAACATAAGGAAAATCCCTGTCAACATCATGGGAACGCTAAAATCAGATGCACCGTTTGAGGTTGTTATATATGATAATGACGGTAACTGCATAACTTCGGTGGGGACACTAAATGCGGAGGCTGCAGTCAATAAGCCGATTGATGAAACAAGGCTTCGGGAACAGCTTTTGAAGCTTGGCTCAACCCCGTTTGAGGCAGTAGGCGCAGAGGTTTATACAGACAGAGGTATAACAATTCCCGTTAAGGAGATAAATGCGGTAAGACGTACGGCAGTTGAAAAACTGATAAAAAAACGTATTGAACGCCGCACGGGAAGAATTTGCGGCAGTGAAATTCTGACGGCACATGAGCGCAGAAAAAACGATATTATGCTGACTGCTGAGGTTAACAGTGAAGAACAGCTTGAAGCGGCGCTTCATGGAGGCATAAAGTGCATATATGCACCTTCGCGGATACTGAACAAAAGTCTTGTCAGTATGGCAAAGAGCATGAAAACCGAGCTTATAGAAAAAGCCTCAGATATTTTTTCGGGACAGGATATTACATCTGATGCGGCGCTGGTTTCATCTCCTGCGGCTGTATATAAGTATTCCGATAAGCGTTTGTATGGTGATTTTCGGTTAAATGTGTTTAATTCGCGTACAGCGGAGCATTTTTCAAAATTACAGGGCATTACGCTGTCACCCGAACTTAATCTGCATGAAATACGCGATATTTTAAAGTATACGGCAGTTTCCGCCGAGATTATAGGCTATGGGCATCTGCCGCTGATGATAATGAGGAATTGTCCTGTCAGGGCAATGGGAAAATGTCAGAAGGGAAAACAGATTTATACGCTGCGTGACAGGAAAAACGAGGAGTTTCCGATTATGTGTTCCGATGGCTGCCGCGCGGTGCTTTTAAATTCAAAGCCGCTGTTTACGGCTGATAAAATTACTGATTTAACAGATTTAAAAATAAACAGTATCAGATTGATATTTACTGTTGAAAAATTTTCACAATGTGGTAAAATAATAGATGTATATAAACGCGCGCTGAATGGTGAAAAAATTGAGCCTATGCGTGAAAATACATTTACGCGGGGACATCTTTACAGGGGTGTTCTCTGACAGAAAGGAACAAAATGAAAAAATTTATACTTGCTTCAGCATCACCGCGCCGAAAAGAGATTTTAGAGGCGGCAGGGCTGGATTTTGACATACTCGTTTCGGAAGCTGACGAAGAAAGCGTGCCTCGCGACATACCGCCCAAGCTTTATGTACAGGAGCTTGCGCTTCTTAAAGCGGCGGCGGCCGCAAAGACAGTTTTGAAAAGCAAGCAGTCGTTTATTATTTCGGCTGATACGATAGTAACTCTTGACGGCGAAATACTCGGTAAACCGTATGACGAGGACAATGCGAAAGAAATGCTTCGTATGCTGTCGGCGCGTACCCATGAGGTGTATACAGGATACTGCGTCATGCGCATTGCGGACGGTAAGACGGTCTGTAACAGCGTATGCACACAGGTAAAATTTAAAGAACTGACAGACGATACGATTGATGCCTATATATCCACAGACGAGCCTATGGATAAGGCAGGCGCATACGGAATACAGGGCAGGGGTTCGGTGCTGGCAGACAGTATTTCGGGCGATTACTTTAATGTGGTCGGATTGCCTGTGAGCGCGCTTTCCGATACGCTGAAAAATGAATTTGAGATAGATATACTTAAAGGAGAATAAGAAAATGGGAATTTTTTCAAAGGACATAGGAATCGACTTGGGTACGGCTAATACGCTTGTATACGTTCGCGGACGCGGAATTGTTGTAAGAGAACCGTCGGTTGTTGCGATAGATAAATATGAAGGAAAAGTTCTGGCTGTGGGTAATGCCGCAAATGACATGATAGGAAGAACGCCTGAAAATATAGTTGCGGTACGTCCCATGAAGGACGGAGTAATTGCCGATTTTGATATTACTCAGGCTATGATACGCGCATTTATAAAGGAAGCTAATGTAAGCAGTATTTTTAAGCCAAGAGTTGTTGTATGTATCCCATCGGGAATTACTGAGGTGGAACGCAGAGCTGTTGAGGAGGCTGTGATACAGGCAGGAGCTAAAGCGGCGGCGCTGATTGACGAGCCTATGGCGGCGGCAATGGGCGCAGGGCTTCCTGTAAACGATGCAACCGGAAATATGGTTGTAGATATAGGCGGCGGTACAACAGAAGTAGCGGTTATTTCACTCGGAGGTATTGTAGCGTCAAGGTCAATACGCATTGCAGGCAATGCTTTAGACAGCGCGATAATTAACTATCTTAAAAAAGAGCATCAAATCAATATTGGTGACAAAATGGCGGAGGAAATAAAGCTTTCAATTGCATCAGCCTACGAGGATGACGAGGAGGCTGTTTATGAGGTACGAGGACGCGACGTATCAACAGGACTTCCGAAAACAGCTCAGATTAAGGAAAGTGAAATACGAGAGGCAATAAGTGAAAATATAGATGAAATGATTGAGGCTATTAAGCTTACGCTTGAAAATACGCCTCCTGAGCTGGCGGCGGATATTATGGAACGGGGCATAACTCTTACAGGCGGCGGCGCTCTTATAAAGGGGCTGGACAAGCTTATAACAGAAGTTACTAAAATACCTACTCATGTTGCCGAATATCCGCTTGACTGCGTGGTTGTAGGTACGGGCAAAGCGCTTGATAATGTGAAGGAACTACTGGAAACAGCTAAATAAAAAGAGGTCTGACTGTTAAAACTTAATGCCGTAAAACCGGCAGAACGGAGATAAATAATGTCATCATTTTTCAAAAAAAGGGGAGTACAGGTGGCTGCGGTAATTACTGCGGCAGTACTTATATGCGCTGCCATAACGCATTTCGGCGGCAGTAATCCCGTTGCAGTGGTACTAAGGACTATTGCGTCACCGTTTCAGAACGGCGTTGCTTATATAAGTCATAAGGTGCATGATACAGCGGATTTTATTATTGAAATGAAAAGCTATAAAGACGAAAATGAACGTCTTGTCAGTGAAATAAACGAGCTTAAAAAGCAGAACAGAGATATTACCAATTATCGTGAGGAAAACGAACGTCTGAGGGAAATACTAAGCTTAAAGGACGGAATGACAGGTCATTCGACAATTGCTGCCTCCGTTATTGCTTATTCCGCAAATAACTGGTATGACACACTTCAGATAAACAAAGGTTCGCTTGCGGGAGTAAATGTAGGCAATGCGGTTATTACGCCTGATGGAGTGGTCGGGAAGATTACTGAAGTAGGACCTACATGGTCGCTTGTTTCAACGATATTAAATCCTGAGAACGCTATGGGTGTCCGTATTTCGCGTACGGGTGATGTTGCGGTAGTTGAGGGTGACAGTGAGCTTTACAGCAACAATTATTGTAAAATGACATTTGTTGATAAGGGTTCAAGCCTTATAATTGGCGATTTGCTTGAAACATCGGGTTCGGGCGGCGTGTATCCGGCAGGATTATCGGTGGGCGCGATACGTGAAATAAATTCAGACGCTATGGGTAATCTGAATTTCGCAACGGTGGAACCTCTGGTGGATTTCAACAAGCTTTATGAAGTGCTTGTTATAACCCAGTAAAACGGATAAGGAGTTAAGGGTGAGAAGGTTTAAAATATTTCTTTGGATATTTATTGTTTTTCTGCTTCAGACGGTAGTTGTTTCACATATTCACATTTTCGGCGCAGTACCGTCGCTGGTTATATCGTATATGATGTGCGTTGTCATAATGGAAAACGAATTCAGAAATGCGGTTATTATAAGTTCAGTCTGTGCGGCGGCAATGGGCGCGCTGTCAGGACGTGAATTTGTTATAATGACGCTTGCATATGTGTACAGCAGTATATGTGTATTCAGGCTAAGAAAAAAGCCTGCGTATATAAGCAATTTTCAAAAGTCTGTAATATGGACATTTGTAGTTTCGGCGGTTATTGAGATTTTATATTTTACAATAATGAACTGGTCAATAAATCTGAATGTGCTGCTGTATGACGCACTGCCGACAGCAGTATTGAACATACTCGGAACGATAATTATTTACCCTGTTTTAAAACGTACGATGTACAGGGAAGAAAAGAAAAAGCTGTTGATTGTTTGAGGAGAAAAATAAATGCCTAACAGTAAAGCAAGATTTGTTATACTTAAAATATTGATATTGTTTATGTTTGCGGCGGTGGCATGGAAGCTTTTCGATTTGCAGATAGTAAAGGGAAGCCAGTACATGGAAATTGCAAATAACCGTCTTATAACCAATGTCGTTGAAAAAGCGCCGCGAGGCGAAATATTGGACAGATATGGTACGCGTCTTGTTTCAAACAAGGTGGGTTATTCTGTTGTTATGCAAAAAACCGATATGCGTGATGAGGAGCTTAATGAAGTTATTGCAAAGCTTCTGGGTATACTGTATGCGACAGGCTGTGAGTATTATGACAATCTGCCGATTTCTTTTGCCCCGTACAGTTATCAGTTTGAGGACGAAAATCAGGACGGAAGCGCTGACGACGAGCGCGCCGCGTGGTATAAAAACAATAAAGCGGGCATAAAGGAAAGTATGTCTGCTTATGATGCGATTGAAACATATAAAAAGCGTTATAAAATAAGTGATACGTACAGTGAGGACGAGCAAAGGCGGATTGCGGGAATACGATGTGCGGCAGAGGAGGGCGGACTTTCTCAGACAACGCTTTTTACTATTGCAGATAATATTTCCGTTGACGCTGTTACTCAGATAAAGGAGCGTCAGGAGGAGTTTAAGGGTATAGCGGTTATAAATAATTATGTGCGTCAGTACGACATGCCCGGACTGGCTACACAGATACTCGGCAGAGTGGGACAAATAAATGCTGAGGAATATGAGGAATATAAAAATTCAGGATATGGCTATAATGATATTATAGGCAAGCAGGGACTTGAACGCTCAATGGAGCAGTATCTTCGCGGTACTGACGGTACAACAGGCACTACCAAAGAGGTAAACGGAAAGGATATTACCGTACTTAACGACACTGAGCCTGTTCCCGGAAATTATCTTGTGCTTACTATTGACAGCGATTTGCAGAAGGTGGCGGAGGAGTCACTCGCAAGAACTATAAATGAAATCCGCACCTCAGGCGGCAAAAAGGCCAAAGACGGAGCGGACTGTAATGCCGGCGCGGTTGTAGTGCTAGATGTTAATACGGGTGATACGCTTGTATCGGCGTCTAATCCGACATATGATATGTCAAGATTTAACGAGGATTTTGCGGCGCTTAATCAGGATGAAAACCGCCCTATGGTAAACAGGGCGGTAAGCGGTTTGTACAGTCCGGGTTCAACCTTTAAGCCGCTTACGGCAATAGCCGCGCTGGAATCGGGAAATCTGACTGTTAATGAAATTATTGACGGTCAGGGTATATATAAATATTATGACGGTTATCAGCCTACCTGTTGGATTTGGAGCGAATACAAGCTCACTCACGGCAAGCAGAATGTAACGCTTGCTCTTGAAAATTCATGTAACTACTTTTTCTATGAAGTAGGTAGGAGAATGGGTATGGATACGCTCGGCCAGTATGCCGGAAAATTCGGTCTTGGAGTGAAAACAGGTGTTGAGCTGGGCGAGGAAGTATCGGGACATATGGCAAGTCCCGAATATAAAAAGCAGGTAGTGCAGAATATAACAAGCAGTGACTGGTACGGCGGTGATACACTTCAGGCGGCAATCGGTCAGTCATACAGTGAGTTTACGCCGATGCAGCTTGCAAACTACGCGGCGACTATCGCTAACGGCGGTACGCGCTATAAGGTCAATCTTATAAAGAGTATACGCTCGTCCGTTGACGGAAGCGTAGTAAAAGAATTTGCGCCTGAGCCTGCGGAAAAAATAGATGTGGACGCTGATACTTTAAATGCTGTAAGACAGGGTATGAAAAAAGTTGCGGACGAGGGAAGTGCGAGCGCTTTCTTTGCAAATTACGGCATACAGGTAGGCGGTAAAACAGGTACGGCACAGGTTGGAAATGGTTCAAATAATGCGGTGTTTATCGCATACGCGCCCTTTGAAAATCCGCAGATAGCAGTTGCCGTTGTACTTGAACACGGCGTCAGAGGTACTAATGCGGCGGCGGTGGCAAGAGATATTTTTGACGAGTATTTTCATTTGAATAAGCCCGATGAAACGGCGGAGCCGTCACCTGCGGCAGAGACGCAGACGGGCGGATTGTTAAGATAATAAAAGAATGAGGTGATTTGTCTTGGAAAAGGAATTGATTAAGCTTAAGGGTACAATTGACGGTGTTAAGATTTATCTTGACAGCGATGGTTTGATTGCGGATATAATTACCTCGCTTTATGAAAAGCTAAGACAATTCCGTAAATTTTTCGGCGACGGTCATTGTAATATCTATTTTGTCGGACGTGAGCTTACTGCAAGCGACAAAATGCGTCTTGAAGCGGTTGTAAGCGCAATGCTTCCCGAAAGTACCGTAAATTACGGAGAGCGCAAGCGTATTACATCGGAAAATGAAATTGAAAAAACGCTTGAGCTTCCTAAAGATGATATAGAAAATGTCAGAGCGGAGGAGGAAGCGCGCGCTGAGGAAGAAGAAAGACCGTTTAAAGAAATTAAAGAGGTTGTAACCACTAACTTTAAAAGCAGCCGCGCGCGTTTTTATGAAGGTGCGGTATGTCGCGGAAAAACGGTTGAAGCTGACGGGCATCTCATTCTTATGGGGGATGTTGAGGAGGGCGGTAAATTAGCCGCTGTCGGTAATGTTATTGTTATGGGAAGTCTCAGAGGAAGCGTTGAGGCAGGCTGCATGGGGAATGACAATGCGTATATAATCGCAATGGATTTCGCTCCTGAGGAAATACGTATTGCGAAAGCTTATCGTAAATTTGAACAGCCGGAGTTTGATGAGTTTAATTCACCGCAGAAGGTTTTTACTTTTGACGAACGTATTTTTACAGAAAATTTTGATTGGACAAAATAAAAAAGTTTGTATACTTTTGTATGAAAATTATGGACAAATATGATATTTTGTGGTACAATAGTAACGAAGAACGATTTTGAAAGGATTTTCGGCAATGGGACAAATTGTATTGGTTGCGTCCGGAAAGGGCGGTACAGGTAAAACTACTACTACCGCGAACATCGGGGCGGCACTTGCCGAACGGGGTAAGCTTGTTGTACTGGTGGATATGGACATGGGCCTTAGAAATCTGGATATTGTTCTTGGACTTGAAAGCAGTATTGTTTATGATATTTCCGACGTTGTTGAAGGTACATGTACGCTGGACGAGGCGTTGATTAAGGATACGCGGTACGAAAACCTGTACTTTATTCCTTCTCCGCAGACTCGCGGCGAAATAACCCTGAAGGACGAGGATGTAAAAAGAGTATGGGAACAGCTTAAATCGCGGTTTGATTACTGTATTGCCGATGCGGCGGCAGGAGTAAGCGGAAGTTTTACATATGCGTCAATGTGCGCAGACAGTGCAATAATTGTTACAATGCCTGAGCTTACGGCGATACGTGATGCGGATAGGGTTGTTACTGTACTGGAGGACATGGGTATAAACGATATCAAGGTAGTCATAAACCGTGTAAGAGCGGATATGATAGACAAGGGTATAATGATGAACATGGACGATTGCGTAGACATGCTTCAGATTCCAGTGCTTGGAATTGTCCCCGATGATGAAGAACTTATTCTGGCTTCGCTTAGCGGTACGCTTGCGGTATCTGCTGATACTTCAAGGGCCGGAATTGCTTTTAAAAATGTAGCCGCAAGGCTTTTGGGGGAAACAGTACCCGTAATGAGCTTTGATTTTAAAGAAGGCTTTCTGAAAAGGTTTAAAAAGCTTTTCGGGAAGTAAAACATAAAGGAGGGTATTTTTGTGAACATCGCATTGATAGCGCACGATAAGAAAAAAGAACTGATGGTGCAGTTTTGTATAGCCTATTCGGGAATACTGTCACAGTACACATTGTATGCAACCGGTACGACAGGTAAACTGATTATTGAAAATACCGGACTTAATGTTTATAGGTTTTTGTCGGGACCGCAGGGCGGCGACCAGCAGATAGGCGCGCGTATTGCGTATAATGAAATTGACCTTGTACTGTTTTTCCGTGACCCGCTTAATGCTGAGGGCTATGAGCCTGACGTATTTTCACTTTTAAGACTTTGTGATATGCATAATATTCCTATTGCAACCAATTCCGCTACTGCGGAGGTACTTATACATGGTCTTGAACGCGGTGACCTTGATTGGCGCGATATTGTAAATCCAAAGGATTGATATTAAAAAAGCAGTCACAGACTGCTTTTTTTGTTTTGACAAAAAGCAAGAAGTGTGCCATAATAATTATGCTAAATAATTCAATTGAATAAGAGAACATATAAAAAAGGCTGTCATAAGGCAGCCTTTTATCTCCTTGTGATTTAGAATAAGCCCAATCCGCCGTAGGTTGCGACAATTGCCGCAAATACGATTGAAACCATTGAAAGAAGCTTAATCAGGATATTAACTGACGGTCCCGAAGTATCTTTGAATGGGTCGCCTACCGTATCGCCGACAACAGCCGCTTTATGATTTTCGCTTCCCTTACCGCCGAAATTGCCTGCTTCGATATACTTCTTGGCATTGTCCCATGCGCCGCCCGAATTCGCCATCATAATAGCAAGAGCAAAGCCGGAGATAAGCGCGCCTGCAAGCATACCTACAACACCGTTTACACCGAGTATAATACCTACAACTATCGGAGCAATAATACCTAATGCAGCAGGTAAAATCATTTCCTTAAGCGAGGATTTTGTGCATATATCAACGCAGGTTTCATAATCTGCTTCTGCCTGACCTTCCATAAGTCCTTTGATTTCTCTGAACTGTCTTCTTACCTCTACAACGATTTTCTGAGCCGCGCGTCCTACCGCTTTCATTGTAAGAGCGCTGAACAGGAACGGAAGCATTGCGCCTACGAATAAGCCGATTAGTACAGCCGGATTTGTAACTGCAAGGTTAAGCGTCTGTCCAAGTCCTTCTACCTTATCAGTGTATGAAACGATAAGCGCAAGAGCGGTTAATGCCGCAGAGCCTATTGCAAAGCCCTTGCCGGTAGCCGCTGTTGTATTGCCCAATGAATCAAGCGCGTCTGTTCTTTCACGCACAACCTCAGGAAGTCCTGACATTTCTGCAATACCGCCGGCATTGTCGGCAACAGGTCCGTAAGCGTCGGTTGCAAGCGTAATTCCGAGTGTTGACAGCATACCTACGGCGGACAAACCCACACCGTAAAGACCGCTGGCAAAGCTTGATGTTCCACCTGCTGTAAAGAAGCTTACTATGATTGAAATACCGATTATAATTACGGGAATAGCTGTTGAAGCCATACCTAAAGCGATACCGTCAATAATAATTGTAGCTGAGCCTGTTTCGGACGAAGCCGAAAGCTTCTTTGTCGGATTGTATGAGTCCGATGTATAATATTCGGTAAAGAAACCGATTAAAACGCCTGCTACAAGTCCTGAAATAACTGCCCAGAATACATTTGAATTATCGGGCAGAAGTGTGAATATTAAAACTGCCGCGCCGATTGCCGAAAGTATTGATGAAATATATGTACCTCGTCTTAGCGAGCCTAAAAGTGATTTTTGCGTTGCGCCTTCTTTTGTCGATACAAAGAATGTACCTATTATAGAAGCGATTATACCGATTGCCGCAATGAGCATAGGCACAATTACACCGCTGAAACCAAGTCCTGCTGCTGCCGCAAGCGCGCCGCACGAAATTATTGAGCCGACGTATGACTCGTATAAGTCCGCACCCATACCGGCAACGTCGCCTACATTATCGCCTACGTTATCGGCAATACAAGCAGGGTTACGCGGGTCGTCCTCAGGAATACCTGCCTCAACCTTACCAACAAGGTCAGCGCCTACGTCCGCCGCTTTTGTAAAGATACCGCCTCCCACACGGGCAAACAGCGCCATTGAGCTTGCGCCCATACCAAAGGTAAGCATTGCTGTCATTATATCATTTATTTCTAATTTAAATACAAATTTTAAAAGCATAAACCATACGCTTATATCAAGAAGTCCAAGACCTACAACTGTAAGTCCCATAACCGAACCTGATGCGAAAGCAATTTTAAGACCTTTGTTAAGTCCCTGCTGCGCGCCGTTAGCAGTTCTTGTATTTGCATATGTAGCGATTTTCATACCGATAAATCCCGAAAGTCCCGAGAAAAAGCCGCCTGTAAGGAAGGCAAATGGTACGAATGGTGTTAAAAATCCTGTAAATGCGAGGATAAGCAGTATAACGAACATTATCGCAAAGAATACGCCTACTGTCTTATACTGACGCTTTAAATATGCCATAGCGCCCTTACGGATTTTTTCGCCGATAGCTTTCATAGTATCCGTACCCTCAGGCTTTTTCTTTACAGAGAAAAAGTTGAACATCGAGAATGCAAGCGCGATTATCGCGCAAATGAATACCGCCACCGGTGCGATTGTTTCAAAATTGTACATTATGGATTACCCCTTTCCATTATTTGTTTTCATGTTTATTTTATAACTATTATGCAGATTAGTCAAGCCATATAACAAAATTGTAACTTAAAATTAAAAAACTCTGCCGCCTTGTGCGGCGGCAAATCGTCCGCGCAATTAGCTATTGATTTATGTGGAATTTATGATATAATAGAAGTACCACAAATTTATTATATTTTATATATAATACTGTTTTTTTAATACTTTCTTTTGGATATTTCTTTTAGGAATATTCCGTTTTTGACATTCAAAATTTAAGAGCTTGTATTTTTGCTAAAAACGCAGGCTTTATATATTGAAAATGCTTTTAGCTTGAATGCCTTTTATTTTGAATGGCTGTATTTGCAGTATTTTTATATAATAATAAATGTGTGGTAACATTAAATCTAAGCCGCGTTTTTGTGCGTGGTGTAGATTATGCCACGCATTTTTTATTGCGAGGGTTTGCCCTCCCTTAAAGGAAAGCCAAAAAATAAAAAACGGAGGTAAAAGAAATGAGAAAAAGAAGCAGTAGGGGACAACGTCCTCGACGTCCTGAAATGAAAAGGCGAGTATTGGGCTTGATGCTGACGCTGTCAATGCTTGTGGCATTTGTGCCTGTTATTGTAAGCGCGGCAACGAGCGGCACTTGTGGAAATAATCTTACATGGACACTTGATGCTGACGGCACGCTGACGATAAGCGGTACGGGGGTCATGCAAGATTATGGTTTATACAATTCTCCATTCTATTATAACAGCAATATAAAATCTGTTATTATAGAAAACGGCGTAACAAGCATTGGAACTTCTGCGTTTCATTATTGCAGCGGCTTAACAAGCGTAACAATTCCCGACAGTCTTACAAGCATTAGGATTTCTGCGTTTGACGGTTGCAGCAGCCTAACAAGCGTAACAATTGCCGATAGCGTAACAAGCATTGGCGCCGCTGCGTTTAGGGATTGCAGCAGATTGACAAGCGTAACAATCCCCGACAGCGTAACAAGCATTGACGATTCTATGTTTTATAATTGTAAGAGCTTAAGAAGCGTAACAATCCCAAATAGCGTAACAAGCATTGGCGAGAATGCATTTTACGGTTGCGGCTTAAGAAGCGTAACAATCCCCAATAGCGTAACAAGTATGGGTGAGAGTGCGTTTGATGGTTGCAGCGTAGAAAGCGTAACAATCGGTAACGGCATAACAAGCATTAGCATTGCTGCATTTAGAAATTGTTTCTACTTAAGAAGCGTAACAATCCCCACTAGTGTAAAAAGAATTGGCGAAACTGCATTTTACAGGTGTAGCGGCTTAACGGATATATATTACACCGGCACGGCGGCAGAGTGGAACAGTATCGGAATAGGCTTTTACAATGAATTGCTCAACGATGTGACAAAGCATTATAATACATTATCAGGTGGCGATTGCGGTGCCAACCTGACATGGACGCTTGGTAATAACGGAACGCTTACGATAAGCGGTACGGGGGTCATGAAAGATTATGGTACATACAATTCTCCATTCTATTATAACAGCAATATAAAATCTGTTATTATAAAAAACGGTGTCACAAGCATTGGTGAGAGTGCGTTTTTTGGATGCAACGGCTTAAGAAGCGTAACAATCCCCGACAGTCTTACAAGCATTAAGATTTCTGCGTTTGATGAGTGCATAAGCGTAACAAGTATAAATGTAGACAGTGGTAATCAAAATTATTGCTCTGTAAACGGTAATTTGTTTAATAAGGATAAAACCAAGCTGATAAAATATGCAGTCGGCAAAACAGATATAGATTATACAATCCCCGACAGCGTAACAAGCATTGACGCCGCTGCGTTTAGGGATTGCAGCAGATTGACAAGCGTAACAATCCCCGACAGTGTAACAAATATTGGCGACGGTGCATTTTGCAATTGCATCAGCTTAACCGATGTGCATTACAGCGGAAGTGAGGCACAATGGAAGTCTGTTAAAATCGGCGAGAAAAATTATTGTTTAACTAATGCCACAATTTATTACAACAACGATGAGCCAAAGCCGACACCAGAAGTAACAGAGACAGCCACCCCGACCGCAACGCCAACGGCTACACCGACAGCTACTCCAACCGTAACCCCAACTGTTGAACCGACCGCAACACCGACGTCAACACCAAACGACGGTTATCCGTATGTAATCAGCGAATTATCTCTGAAAACAACAAGTGGCGGCGCATTAAATAAAGCAACTGCAAATACAGGCTTTATAGTAAATACAAAATTTGCAAAGGTACAAAAACGCGCGGAAACAGATTATATATTTGTCGCGGTCTATGACAAAAACGGCGCATTATTAAGTTTAGATTATGTTCTTGCGGATTTTGCGGAAAACTACACATACAATGTCGGTTTTTATATTCCGCCGCAAACAAAAGAAATAGGAAGCGTAAAGGCTTTTATATGGAATACATTCAACAGCATGACACCATTAGCAAAAAGTAAAGAATTATAAATAGACTTTCACAAGGGCAGCATTTTGCCGCCTTTTGTGTTTCAGAGGAAATGGCAGTCGGACAAAATGCGTCAATAATAGTCTTGACAAAATTGCCTTATTGGAATAAAATTATAATATAAATATTTTTTGTTTGGAGAAATTACATGAGTGTTAGAAAAATAACCGTAATTATTACCGTACTCCTTTTTATTGCGGCTATTGCGGTTGGTATTTCGGGAAAAACAATAGAAAAAAGAAGAGCAGAAAGAGAATATACGCCGACTGTTGCGACGGTTTGCATTACCGCGACAGGCGACTGTACCTTTGCTACCGATGCAAATGCGCCGCGTGATAACAGCTTTGTTTCATGTGTTGAAGCGCAGAGTAATGATTATTCGTACTTTTTCAGAAATGTTGCGCCGCTTTTTGCTGAGGACGACCTTACAATTGTCAATTTCGAAGGAACTTTGTCCAATCAGGGTTCAAGACAGGATAAAACCTTTGCTTTTCGCGGCAAACCCGAATATGTGCAGATTTTAACTTCATCAAGCGTTGAAGCGGCAAATCTGGCGAATAATCATAGCGCAGATTACGGCGATGTAAGCCTTACAGATACAATTAAATATTTGAATGAAGCAGGAATTTCTAATTTTATAGGAACGAATACTTCTATCCGTGAGGTAAACGGTATTTCCGTAGGACTTGTCGGAATAAATGCGCTTAATCCGGAAGAAGCCGAAAAGCTTGAGAAAGCAATAGGTTCTGTAAAGGGTCTGGGCGCTCAGCTTGTTATAGTAAGCATACATTGGGGCGAGGAAAAGTCAAACGAACCAACCGCAGAACAGATACAGCTCGCTCATAAGGCTGTGGATTTGGGTGCCGACCTTGTAATAGGTACTCATCCGCATGTTTTGCAGGGGGTGGAAAAGTATAACGGACGTTACATCGCATATAGTCTTGGCAACTTCTGTTTCGGTGGAAATAATAACCCCGCCGATAAGGATACTGTGATTTACCGTCAGGTATTTACTTTTGTTGACGGTGTAATGCAGGAGGATGACAATATGGCGCTGATTCCTGCAACAATATCGGGGCATGATGAATATAATGACTATCAGCCTGCCATTGCGGAAGGTGACAGGAAAATCGAAATACAGAACCGTCTGCTTGAATATTCAACGCAGTTTGGAATGATGAGTCTGAATTTCAGGTAGTAAAAACTGCTGTGATTAACACAGCAGTTTTTTAGTGTTAGATACAAAAACGCGACAAGCCAAAAAGGCTTGCCGCAACATGGAGCTGGTAATGGGACTTGAACCCGCGACCTACGCATTACGAATGCGTTGCTCTACCAACTGAGCTATACCAGCAAAAAATGCACAGACCGTTCAATGGCTTAATCGTTTTGCCATTGAACCCCTGTACGATTTTTAAAAATCTTTTTACTTAAATAAGCTTTTAGCAATATCGCTTACAGCCTTACCGTCGGCTCTGCCCTTGACCTTAGGCATAACGTATTCCATAACCTTGCCCATGTCTTTCATACTTTCCGCGCCGACAGATTTCACAGCCTCCTCTACTATCGGACGAAGCTCGTCCGCAGTAAGCTGTTTCGGAAGGTATTCCATCAAAACTTCCATTTCTCTTTTTAACTCAGAGATTAAATCCTCTCTGCCACTCTTTTCATATTCGGGAAGTGAGTCCTTGCGCTGTTTCAACTGCTTTGCAATTACCTCTAAAATATCCTCGTCCTCAAGAGTTACCTTTTTGTCCTTTTCGACCTGTAAAATTGCCGTTCTTACGAGCTGTACAGTATTCTTACGGACAGTATCTTTGTTCTTCATTGACGACTTTAAATCCTCTGCTAATTTATCCTTTAAAGACATCAAAAGTCATCTCCTTATAAATTTACTAAAGCTTAGAACTTTCTTTTTCTTGCTGCTTCAGACTTCTTTTTACGTTTAACGCTTGGCTTTTCGTAATGTTCGCGCTTTCTGATTTCGGACATAACACCCGACTTTGCGCATTGACGCTTAAATCTGCGAAGCGCGCTGTCTAATGATTCATTATCTTTTACTCTTACTTCAGACATATTGTTTCCCTCCCTCCGGCAAGTCAATTCTGAGAAATAAACTTGATGGACATACGCTGTATATATTCTATACAACTTATACTATTATACCTTATTTTACATATATATGTCAAGCTATTTTACTAATTTTTTTAGTAAATTTTCTAATTCTCCTCGACGTGGATAAGCATTTGTTCAATAATTTTTTTAACGTGGTCGTCGTCAATGGAGTAAAAAGCGTTCTTGCCGTCACGGCGTGATTTGATGAGGCGCGCCTGTTTCAGAGTCTTTAACTGATGGCTTATAGCAGACTGACTCATTCCGAGAGTATCGGCAATATCGTATACGCATAATTCCTTATCAAAAAGTGTCCATAAAATCCGTATGCGCGTGTTGTCGCCAAACACCTTAAACATTTCTGCAAGACTGTTTGTTGTTTCCTCGTCGGGAAGATGATTTTTGAGCCTGTCAACAATCTGCGGATTATACTGACACGAGCTGCACTTATCCATTTTATTTCACTCCATTCATATGTTCATATATTCAATTATACTATTTTTAAAGCGATTTGTCAAATTCACATAAAAAACAGTTAAAAAATTATAAAAATCAGAAATTATTTTTAAATGACGTCACTTTTTACGGTAAGTATGATAAAATATTGCTGAATGAATACGGACAGAAAGGAAGAAAAATATATGAAGAAAAAATTTATTTCAGCGTTTTTGGCGGCGGCAATGCTGCTCGGTACAAGCGCGTTTGCGGCGGAGGTCGGCGAGAGCCTGAGTACGGGCGACCATTCAAAATCAGCCGCCGAAACACAAGCTCTTATTGATGCGCGCCCCGATATACAGCGTCCTATGGAAAAGCTCGGACGCGGCGCGGCTGCGGTAAGAATGGACGG
>CAJTUY010000033.1 GCA_910579415.1 uncultured Clostridia bacterium
GCTTGTTACAATTGTTGTACGCGGCGAATTAACTTCAGTTAAAGCGGCTGTTGACGCAGGCGTAGCGAGAGCGAAGCAGTGTGATTGTTTTAAGGCGTCACAGGTTATTGCAAGACCTCACAATGAGATTTTAAAATTCCTGCATCTTGATGAAGCGGACAAAACTCCGAATTCGGAAATAGCGGGAACACATGTAGGAGCAGTAGCACCTAAACAAACGGCGGCTAAAACACCGTCCAAAACAGCAAAGACAACAAAAACGACTAAGACAGCATCGAAAACAGCATCAAAGGAGCCTGCGGCAAAACGCGGACGTCCGAAGAAAACAAACTAAATCAGTTCTGATGCGTTAAATACGCTTTAGATATAAAAAAGTAAAAAAGGGCAAAGCCCAAGAAAAAATAGGAGGAAAACAAAATGGCAGTAGAAGCATTAGGTATGGTAGAAACAAGAGGTCTTGTTGCAGCAATCGAAGCAGCAGATGCAATGGTTAAGGCAGCAAATGTAACACTTATCGGTACTGAGAGAATTGGTTCAGGTCTTGTTACAGTAATGGTAAGAGGCGATGTTGGCGCAGTTCAGGCTGCAACAGACGCAGGTGCAGCAGCAGGTTCAAGACTTGGTGAATTAGTATCTGTTCATGTAATTCCGCGTCCGCACAACGACGTAGAAAAGATTTTGCCTGCTGTTTAATTCACAGGCAGTACATACGAATGTACAAAACTTATTCCTTTTGCGGGAGGTCAGACCTCCCGCAGTAAAGGGAATACCTCAATTATCGGGAGGGAAAATGAATGGACAACAATTTACAGGATTTAATTGTTAAAACAGTTGTAAATGTTTTGAAGCAAAAGGAAGACAGTAACGGTATTAAAGTAGGCGTGTCTGCAAGACACGTTCATTTGTCGCAGAAGGATTTGGAAACTTTATTCGGTAAGGGACATGAGCTTACTGTCAAGAAAATGCTTATGGGTGACCAGTTTGCAGCAGAAGAATGTGTGACTTTGGTAAGTCCGTCACTGCGTACTATTGAAGGAGTGCGTGTACTGGGTCCCGTAAGAAAAGAATCTCAGGTAGAGGTTTCAAGAACCGATACATTTAAGTTAAAGGTAAGTCCGCCTGTTCGTCCATCGGGTGAATTAAAGGGCAGCGCGCCTATGGCGCTTGTCGGTCCTAAGGGCAGTGTATTTTTGAATGAATGCTGCATTATTGCGAACCGTCATATACATATGACTCCGGCTGATGCGGAGAAATACGGAATTAAGGATAATGACATTGTTGATGTTGAAATCCAGAATTCCAAGCCTACACGTTTTTATAATGTGCAGGTAAGAGTAAGGGAAGACTTTAATACGGAAATGCATATCGATACAGATGATGCAAATGCCTGTGCAATTAAAACAGGCGACAGAGTTGTGATTTTAGAAAAATAGACCGGGTTATGTCATTGACATAACAGAAGGATTGATAATATGATTATTGGAAGAGTATATGGAAGCGTCGTTTCCACACATAAGCTTGAAAGTCTTGTAGGCTATAAGTTTATGCTTATACAATGTATTGAACATGGTACGCTTGTTGATAAATTTCTTGTTGCAGTGGACGGTGTCGGAGCCGGTATGGGCGAAGACGTTATTATAACAACAGGTTCAGGCGCGCGCAAGGCACTTGGCAATGATGAAGTGCCTGTTGATGCTGTAATTGTGGGAATATTAGATGAGAAACAGTAGGAGGAAGACTCAACATGACATTTGACGAACTTCAGAAGATTGTATATGATGCAGGTATTGTCGGCGCAGGCGGCGCAGGCTTTCCTACGCACAGAAAATTTTCTGATAAGGTAAAACAAATTATTGTAAATGCGGCTGAATGTGAACCGCTGATGATGGTTGACCATCATCTTTTGGAGCATCATTTACAGGCGCTTGTTGACACGCTTAATATTCTTATTGACGTGATGGGGGCAGATGAAGCGATTATCGGAATTAAGGGCAAGAATATGCACCTTCTGGATGACAAGATTGTTGCTTCACTTGCGGGTACTAAAGTAAAAATCAAGGAAATTCCTGATATTTACCCTGCCGGCGATGAAGTCGTACTTACATATGAAACAACAGGTAAAATTATACCTGAAGGCGCAATTCCGGTTATGGTAGGTGTAATGGTTATTAACGTGGAAACTGTTTATAATATTCATTGTGCCGTTACAAAGGGTGAGCCTGTAACACAAAAGTATATAACAATCGGCGGTGACACCAAAGAGGATATTACAATTAAAGCTCCTGTCGGAATGAAAATAAAAGAACTTCTTGAAGCGGCAGGTTATGGTGATTTAACCGATAAAGCAGTTATAAACGGCGGTCCTATGATGGGTAAGCTGGTTGATATTGAAAATGATGTTGTTACAAAAACAACAAAGGGACTTCTTATATTCCCGGAAATGCATTCAATTATTCAGCGTAAGAAAAGACCTATGTCCATGACCTTAAAACGCGCGTCGGCAGCTTGCTGTAACTGTACAATGTGCAGTGACATGTGTCCGAGAAACCTTTTAGGTTATGATATTCAGGTACATAAAACAGTACGCGCCGCTTCACATAGTGAAGTTAATGACACCGAAAGCTTTTTACAGTCCGCGCTTTGCTGCGGCTGTGGTGTATGTACAGTAATAGGATGTCAGCAGATGCTTGACCCCCAGGCTATTTCAATGGAGGTTAAGGGACAGTTGGGACGTCAGGGATTAAGACGTCAAAATAATAAAGCGCCTGAAAAGGTACGTGAAGAAAGAGCTTCAAGACTCGTTTCTTCATCTGTTCTTATTGACAGACTCGGTATCAGAAAATATGTAAAGCCGAGCGTTGAAAGAAAATATATGGACTTTAAACCTAACAAGGTGTATATAGAATTAAAACAGCATGTCGGCAAACCTGCTTCGGCTACGGTTAAAGTGGGCGCAAAAGTTAAAGCAGGTGATGTGGTAGCTCAGACAGCATATGAGGATTTAGGTACCACTATGCATGCCAGTATTAACGGCAAGATTGCAGAAATAACAGACAGATTTGTTGTTATTGAAAGATAAGCTATAAAGATGCTGTATTCCATATAGAAAGGAACGATAAAAAGTATGAAGTCAATAGGATTAGTTGAAGTTAAAAACGTTTCAAAAGGCGTTGTTGTAACTGATGAAATGCTAAAAAGCGCAGGTGTTACGCTTATCAGTTCGGGTTCTGTATGTCCCGGTAAATTTGTTACGATAGTAGGCGGTGAACTCAGCGCTATACATGCGGCGGTTGACCGTGCGGAAATGGTAGCGGAGGACGCGCTTATAGATAAATTTGTAATAGGTAATCTTGGTGACAATGTTTATGAAGCTGTTTGCGGAACGGCAGATGTAAAAGAAAAGAAAGCTTTCGGCATCGTTGAAACTTTTACTGCTGCAAGTGCAATTGAAGCAGCGGATGCGGCTGTTAAGTCGGGCGATATTGAACTTATTGAAGTTCGTGTGGCACGCGGTATGGCAGGCAAATGCTTCGTTTCGATGACAGGCGATGTTGCCGACGTTAAGGCAGGTGTTGAAGCAGGAGCAAGAATTGCTTCGGAACAGGGTGTTCTGATTAACACTGAGGTTATTGCAAATCCACATCCCGAATTATGGGAAGCGGTATTATAATTTGTTTTTAAGATGAGACTGCATAAAGCAGTCTCTTTTTGATTCGGGATAAGTTGACAGATTTTACAGACATATGATATAATATAGATACCACATTTTTCACAATTGAATATTTTTTATATATCGTTTTATCCTAAAGGTTGTGTTTTGTTAAAAATGCAGGCTTTATAATTGAAATGCTTTTTTGGATGAAATGATTTAGTATTCAATGTGAAATGTGTGGTAACATTAAATCTAAGCCGCGTTTTTATGCGTGGTATAGATTTTATACCACGCATTTTTTGATACGTGGAAAGATTGAATTTTACGGAGGTACAAAAGGATGAAAAAATCAATTTTAGGAGTAATATTGACGCTGTGTATAATTACGGCATTTTTTCAGTGTGTTGCAGGAGCAGAAATTATTGACAGCGGTAATTGCGGCAGTCGTGGGAGTAATGTTAGCTGGACTCTTGATGATGAGGGTACGCTTACCATAAGCGGTACTGGAGAAATAGCTGATAATTATACTGATTGGGATTTTTCGGAAGTTAAAAAGCTTGTAGTTGAAAATGGCATTACACGTATTGGAAACTCCGCATTTGGAATATGCAGAAATTTAACAGATGTATCGCTTCCCGATAGCATTATAAGTATCGGTGAATGGGCATTCAGTGAGTGCCGTACGTTGACAAGCATTATAATTCCTAACAGTGTTACAGATATAGGAATAGGTGCGTTTGAGCATTGCCATGAATTAGCAAATGTTACAATTTCAGAAAATCTTAATAGTCTATCGAAAGGAATATTTAGTGATTGCAGAAGCTTAACTAATATTCAAATACCGGAAAAGATTGAAAGTATTGACGAGACGGCATTTTATAATTGTAAAGCATTAACTGATATAGAAGTACACCCCAACAATTCAAATTATTGTTCAGAGAATGGTATTTTGTTTAATAAAAATAAAACAAAGCTTCTTATATATCCTATCTGTAAATCACATGTAGAATATGTTATTCCCGAAGGTGTGACAGAGCTTGGAAAATTTGCATTTTATAATTGTACCGCACTTACGGATATAACTATTCCCAGTAGTATGACAAGTCTTAAAGGATTGTCGTTGAATAGCTGTACTGCTTTAACAAATATAATAACTAGTAACGATAATCCACAATATAGTTCTAATGATGGTGTGTTATTTAATAAAAGCGGAACAGTTTTAATTAAATATCCGTCCGGAAAACAAGATGAGGAATATATTATTCCCGAAGGTGTGACGGATATTGACAGCGATGCATTCAACGGCAGTCAAATTTTAAAGACAGTAAAAATTCCGGATAGTATGAAAGTTATTGGAGATAATGCGTTTTGTGATTGTAGAAAATTAAGTGATATAAATTTTCCAAATGGAGTTGAGACTATTGGTTATCATGCATTTGAGAATTGTAATCGCTTGACAAGCATTATAATTCCCAATAGTGTTACGAGTATTGGACATTTTGCTTTTGCTGACTGCGATAGTTTAAAAAGTATAGTTCTTTCTGATAATATAACAAATATTAAAGCAAAAACATTTCAATACTGTGTTAGTCTGACAGAGATAACTATTCCAAAGAGTGTAACGAGCATTGAAAACAATGCTTTTTATAGGTGTGACGCAATGACAGATATATATTATTCGGGAACAACAGATGATTGGGGAAAAATATCTGTGAATACCGGCAATAACACTATTGAGAATGCGAAGCTGCATTGTATTTATCCCAAATTTAAAATAACAGAAAATAAAATAATTCAAAACATCTCGGATTTTAGCGGTTCGGCAACTGTTATTATTGCGCATTTTCAGGACGGTGTTTTAGAGCGTATTACATATGAGACAATTTATCTGGAAGCAAGTCAGGAATTTTCATTATCCGATGTTGAAAGCGGAGATAAAGTTTTTGTGTGGAACAGCATAGAAGGTATGATGCCATTAACAGAGTAAGAACAAAAAACAGCAGCAACGCTGCTGTTTTTTATTTCCCTACATTAACGGAGCTACAAGACGTATAACATGTCCTAGTATACGTGTGTGAAGTTTGAATTTTTTTAAATCAGGAATAGTTATTTCTTGTGATTGGTCAAGCGTATCCTTAAAATCAGCCTCAATATCCAATATTGCAGGTACATTTTCCATATATGCCGCACATTCATAATGCAGGTACAGACTTCTGTAATCATGGTTAATTGTACCGACAATTGCTTTAGTACCGTCACTTACTGACATCTTTGCATGAATAAAGCCTTTTGTATACTCATAAATCTTAATGCCTGCCTCAAGCAACTCCCTGTAATACGTACGCGCAAGATAGAACGCGTATTTTTTATCGGGGATATGCGGCATGATTACTCTTACATCAACACCGCGCTGCGCGGCGAATTTCATACTCTCGTACATTTCATCGTCAATCACAAGATATGGTGTCATTATGTATACATAATCAGCTGCATTGTTTAGATTATGAATATATGCGCGTTTACCTATATATACACTGTCTGTCGGAGTATCTCCGAATGGTATGACAAAACCCGTTTCGCCTGTGCGGTATTTCAGCGACTCTCTTATATATTCACCGCCGTCTTCAGGGGTTTCGGCATTGATATTCCACATATCCAGAAACAATCCGGTAAACCCTGCAACTGCTGTGCCTGTAAGCTTATAGCCTGTGTCCTTCCAATGCCCGAAGCGTTTCTTTTCGTTGATATATTCATCAGCAAGATTGATACCGCCGTTAAAAGCAATCATTCCGTCTACTACAATAATTTTTCTGTGGTCGCGGTTATTCTGATGTGTTGAAAACAGCGGCATAAGCGGCGAAAATACATGACATTTTATGCCGTAGGCACGTATTTCCTCGTCAAAATGACGCGGAATAGTAGTAAGACAGCCCATTGCATCATACATCAGCCGAACCTCGACACCTTCGTTAACCTTTTGCTTCAGAATATCAAAAACCTCGTTCCACATGCGATCGGCGGAATTGATAATAAAAAATTCCATAAATATAAACTTCTTAGCTTTTAAAAGCTCTTTTTTTATATCCTCAAACATACTGTCACCGAGCGGATAATATTTAACAGAAGTATTTGAAAATGCAGGCGAACCTCCGTAACGTGACAAATATCTGGCAAAAGACCCTTCGCTTTTTCCGATAAGCTCAATTTCCTTTATAACATTTTCGTCCTGAACAAGATATTTTCTGTTGATTTTCATTGCCGCCGAGTAGTCATCACCAAGACGGTGCGCAACTCCGCTGATACGCGTAAATATATAAAACAGTGCGCCGAATATCGGGATAATCGCAATAATCAAAACCCATGTAAGCTTAAAAGTAGCTTCTCCGGTACGGTTTATTTCATATATAATCAGCACTGCTGAAATAATCGCTGAACCGACAAACGGAAGCCTTGTATAATCCGACAGCTTGAACATAAAAACAAACACAACTATCTGCACAATCAGCATTAAAAAAGCAAAGAATTTATTTGAATAAAGAAGTCTGTTAAGCTTTTTCATAGCCGTCCTCCTTCGGTAGTGTTTTCAGTGATTTTATATATGCAAAAGTTTTATCTTCGCCCTCGCGCTGTAACATCGTAAGCCATTCCTCAAGCAGACGCGCTGTATTAGGGTGCATGCTGTTTTTCGCATTGCCGTGAATAAAGTAATCAATGGGATTATTGTCAGTATATTTACTGCCGAGATATATTTTACCTGCCGCAACACGGTCACAAAACATTTCTTTAACGTATCTGAGAGGCATCTCAACAGGTTCGGCGCGGTGTGTTACAATATTATAATCAACCCAGTATTCAAAATGATGTCTGTTTCTGCCCTTATGGTGAAGCCACGCATTAGAATATCCCTGCGCCCTGCGTTCTGCCTCAGTAGGACTTCTGTCACCGAGATAATATTTCGCGCCTGAAAAAAATTCTGATGGACTGTATTTAGACAGGTCATGACATAAACCCTGCCATAAAATTCCGCACTTGAAGCAATGGCGGATAACTTTATGTCTGTGTTTGGTTATAGTAGAAAAATGTTTTAGTATATGCCACATTATGTACGCGCCCTCTTATTTCTTAAATTAAAGTAAGTATATCATATACAGTTATAATTTGCAACAGTAATTTTGGGCGCAGTATGGCATATTACCGCCATTTAAACAGCAGTACACCGCCAATCATCAGTATCATGCCTGCATATTTATTCCAACCGAATGCCACTTTCGGACTGTCCATTAAACCGAAGGCGTCAATAAGCGCAGCGACAAGAAGCTGAGCAATCAGTATAATTGATATTGCAACCGTCGGACTCAGCTTACCAATACCGAGCATAACTGTAATGGTGATAATAAGACCTATTGCACCGCCTAAAAGATACAACTTATTAACATTGGCTATTTCTCTGAAACTGCCCTTGCCTAAAATCCAGACGGCAATAAGCGACAGAGCAAAAGCAAGTCCCTGTACAAGCACATTCGATTCATACAGTCCTATTTTATCTGAAAGACGTGTGTTCATTACACCCTGTATACTCATTGATGCGCCTGCAATTATACAAAATATTATTCCCGACATATTTTCTGTCCTTTCTTTTTATTTATTGGACTTATTATATCCCGAAGAAATATTTTTTATTGTTATATAGCAAAAAAAGCATCACCTATGCGAGCCGATAATGCTTTTTTTGTTGCTATTTATAGGATAAAAGGGTAGAATGTAATTTCAATGTATGTATCAGTGAATATTCCTTCTACAATTGTTATTATAGCATATTATTAAAATGTTTGCAAGTCTTTTTTAGAAAAATTTAAGTATTTTTCCACTTGGTTACGTAAGTGCAAAGAAAACGGCTGTTTGCTGTAAATTTATGTCTAAGACAGGGAAAAACAGGTGTTTATTTTCAAAATTTATTTTACAAATGACCTGTCGTATGATAAAATATTTGTATTAAATATTAAGGAGAATAAATATGCTGGCAGTCGAACGCAGAAATAAAATAGAACAGATTATCAATCAGGAGGGCAGTGTGCTTGTAGTGGAGCTTTCAAAGCTTTTTGACGTTACTACCGAAACTATCCGCGCCGACCTTGAAAAGCTTGAAAAACAAGGTATACTTGTACGCACTTATGGCGGAGCAACACGTGCTGACAACAGTGAGCCTGAGCTGGCGATTACCGAGCGTGATACAGTCAATTATGAAGGTAAGCAGAGCATAGGCAGGTATGCGGCAGGTCTTATACGCGACGGCGAAACGATTTTCCTTGACGCTAGTACTTCCGCATGGCATCTGGCACGTAATATAAAGGATAAACGCGGTATAACGGTTATTACCAATGCGGAAAAGATAGTGAGTGAGCTTGCAGGCTGTGAACATATTCATGTCGTGTGCGTTGGTGGTCAGCTTACGGAGAGAAATATGTCGTATGTAGGCAGGGTAGCCGAAAAGACGATACGCGAAAATTATTACGCAAACAAGTTTTTCTTTTCCTGTCGGGGTGTTACGCTTGAACGCGGTTTGGCAGACTCCTCTGAAGGTGAGGCGGAAATCAAAAAAGCTATGCTTTCGTGTAGTGAAGCGGTAATCTTTCTGTGTGATAAAAATAAAATAGGCAGACTCGGCGTGCCGCGTGTGGGCGCGCTTAACGAAATTGACTGCTTTATTACCGACGCAGCTTTGAGCGAGGAATGGACGGACGAGCTTGCAAGACAGGATGTAAAGGTAGTTATTGTGGAATAAATAAATTCACAATTCGTATATATGTCGCATATTATAATATCAAATATCATATTGGGGAGGCTTATATTATGTGCGGAATATGCGGATTTATAAATTTTAAGACAAACCTTGTTAAAAACGAAAACGAAAATAAAGCAACAGCACGCTGTATGGCTGAAAAGATACGTCATCGCGGTCCCGATTCGTGGGGAGAATGGGTAGGTGAGCATGCGGTATTTGCGCACAGCCGTCTGGCGGTTATTGACGTTGAAAAAGGCTTACAGCCCATGAAACGTACAGTTGAAGGTCATGAATTTGTAATTACATATAATGGTGAATTATATAACACAGCCGAGCTTCGCAGTGACCTTATTTCGTATGGCTACGAATTTACAACCACTTCCGATACGGAGGTACTGTTATATGCGTACATACATTACGGTGAAAAATGCGCCGAAATGCTTAATGGTATTTATGCGTTTGTTATATGGGATTCCATGCGTCAGCATATTTTTGCCTGCCGTGACAGATTTGGTGTAAAGCCGTTTTTCTATACACAGCTTGAGGACACAATGGTTTTTGCGTCTGAATTAAAGGCACTGTTTACATATCCGGGTATTACTCCGGCGATTGATAAGACAGGTCTTTGCGAGCTGTTTGCATTAAGTCCTGCCAGAACGCAGGGAGTAGGCGTGTTTAAGAATATAATGGAGCTTCGTCCCGCGCGATACATGATTGTAAACCGCAATAAAACGGTTATAAAGCAATACTGGTCGCTTAAAAGCGAAGAACATAAGGACAGTTATTCAGATACTATTGACCGCGTACGCTCACTTGTATGCGACACTGTACGCAGACAGCTTATATCAGATGTTCCTGTTGCAACTTTTCTGTCGGGCGGACTGGATTCCAGTGTTATAACGGCAATAGGAGCGCGTGAAATGGCAGCGAGAGGCGAGCAGCTTTCGACTTATTCCTTTGATTATGAGGATAATGCAAAGTATTTTAAAGCATCGCATTTTCAGCCTGACAGTGATACAAAATGGGTACCGCGTATGGTAGAGAAGTTTAATACAAATCATACATATCTCGTATGCCCGAACAATGCGCTTACCGGACTTCTGGAGGAGGCGCTTCTGGCAAAGGATTTACCGGGTATGGCAGATGTTGACGCATCACTTTTATATTTCTGCCGCGAGGTAAAGAAAAATCATACTGTGGTGCTGTCAGGTGAATGTTCAGATGAAATTTTCGGCGGCTATCCATGGTTCAGAGAGAAAAAAGCGTTTGAAACTCCCGCATTCCCGTGGTGTTATGATTTATCGCTGCGTAATAATATATTGCTGCCGAGTGTAAGGCAGACGCTTGATTTAGACGGCTATTCACGTATGAGATATGACGAGAGTATCGCTGAAGTGCCTGTATTTGACGGGGATAATGATGAGGAAAAACGCAGACGTGAAATATCATATTTGAATATAAATTGGTTTATGACAAATCTGTTAGACCGTAAGGACAGAATGAGTATGGCAAGCGGTTTGGAGGTACGCGTACCGTTCTGTGACCATAATCTTGTCGAGTATGTATGGAATATCCCATGGGAAATGAAAAATAAGGATAATGTTTCAAAAAATGTATTGCGTGAGGCGGCAAAGGGAATTTTGCCTGAGGACGTGAGATTAAGACGTAAAAGCCCGTATCCCAAAACTCATAATCCACACTATGAAGCGGCAGTCAAAGAGCTTTTGGATGGTATTATATCAGACCCGAATGCACCTATACTGACGTTGTGCGACAAAGAAAAGCTTACGGCGCTCCTTAACGGTTCGTCCGATTACGGAAAGCCGTTCTTCGGTCAGCTTATGGCAGGTCCGCAGTTTATCGGATATATTGTGCAGATGAACTATCTGTTAAAGGACTATAATGTAAGAATTGTATAATAAAATTCATAGACGGTACAGTTTTATGCTGTACCGTTTTTTTGTATTGACATATCTTGAAACAGGTAATATAATAATTTTGAAAAAATTTTTATTATAACCCCCATTTTTTTCTTAATCATTGTGAATTATATAATATAAAACAAAATAAAAAATGTTTTAAGAAAGGAATGATTTATTATGAAAAAAATCACATTATTATTATCACTTATTATTGCTATATCAGCAACTTCCGTATTGGCAGAGAAAGCAGATACCGTAAAAGAACCTGCTTCTGAGATTACTGTTAAAACAGAAGTAAAAACTGAGGAATTTGTTTCTGATGAAATGGCAGATGATTCAGAAAAGGACAAAGATACTGATGATGACGAGGAAATAAACAAGCCCCAAAAAGACAAGCCGGCAAAGCCTGAAAAAGATAAGGAAGAGAAGCCTTCTGTAAATGAAACAAAGAATAAGGCAAAAGAAACATTTATGGTATATAAAGCTGAATTCAAAGAAAAAAAGAAAGAAACAAAAGAATACATAAGAAATATTAAAAGTGTTTTTAAAGATGCGGATAATGAAACAAGAAAAGAGATTTTGGCAGATATTGCAGCAGTAAAGGCAGAGCTTAAAGATTTTTCAATAGACACTTTTTTAAACGGTGTTGAAATTGACTATTCACAATATGACGAGGTTAAACCTGTTATTAAAGAAGAACGTACAATTGTTCCTGTAAGAGCATTAACAGAGGCGCTTGGAGCGACAGTTGACTATGATAATGAAACACGTACTATTACAATAACTAAGGACGATACAACAATTGTTATGAATCTTGATTTAAATACTGCATATGTAAACGGTGAACAGGTAACACTTGATGTAAAGCCTGTAAATATTAAGGGCAGAGTATTGGTTCCGATAAGATTTGTCGCTGAATGTTTTAAGTTAGATGTTGAGTGGGACGGCGACAGTCAGACAATTGTTATCGAATAATTCAAAACAGACGGCAGCCTTGTGCTGCCGTTACTATTCGGAGGTATGTATGGAATTAGAAGAAAAAATTATTCTTGCAAAATCTGATTCTTCTTTGCGTGAAGAAATTATACATGATTATGTTAATTTTATAAAAGCGCGCGCTTCCGAAGCGGCAGGCAAATCAGTCACTGAAAGTGACGATGATTTTTCTGTCGCAATGATTGCTTTTAATGAAGCAATTGATAGTTATAAAGAGGATAAGGGTAAGTTTTTGAGTTTTTCGTCTGTTGTTATAAGGAATAAGGTTCTTAATCATATACGTTCAGAGCGTAAACATTATAAGATAATCCCGTTCAGTAGTCTTTCTGCAACGGATAAAGACGGAGATGTAAAAGAATTTGATGTCGCAGATACAAAATCAGAGATAAATGATGCCGCTGTTGAAATTCAGGCTGTTACACAGGAACTTAAAAGACTTAACATCTCATTTTTTGATTTGCCGAAGGTATCTCCGAAATCAAAAAAAACAAAAGCGGCATGCAGTTTGATTATACGGTATATATTGTCTGAACCCACGTTAGTAAAGAATATAAAAACAAAAGGGATTTTACCTTCAAAACAAATTAAGGATAAATTAAAGGTGAATGATAAGCTTCTTGAACGACACAGAAAATATATTATTTCCGCCGTTATTATTTTAAGAGGTAAATATGATATTTTATCGGAATATTTAAGCTTTGTAAAGGAGGGAGAAAAATGATAAAGGGTATTGTTACGGCAGTAAATAATAATAAGGCGATTATTTTAAAGACTGACGGAACATTTGTTCGTATGCAGAATAAAAATTATTCTGTCGGACAGAAAATAACTTTTTCAGAAAAAGTATATATAAAATATGCTGCTATTGCTGCAAGCTTTATATTTCTATTCTCGGGTGTATTTTCGGGATACAAGTTTGCATACACTCCCTTTTCATATATTTATCTTGATATAAATCCCAGTATCCGTCTGGATGTAAATATTTTTAATAAAGTAATATCAGTTAATCCTCTTAATTCAGATGCTTCAGAACTGATAGAAGAGTTTAAGGTAACAGATAAGCATATTGACGTTTGCATTGATAATATTATTGCGGCATGTGAGCAGGCAGAATATATCAATGAAAGCAATACAGATGTAGAAATTGATATTATGTCAGAGCATATGTCAGTTTCAGAGTATATAAACAGTATAAGCTGCAAATATGCAGATACACTGCAAATGAGCGTCCGCAACGTATCTGAAGAGGAAAGCAGACAGGCAGACGATATGGGGGTATCGGTTTCACAGCTTAACGCCATAAAACAATATACTGAAGTTTTTGGCGGTGAACTTACGGATAATGTCCGTAATCTGAAAAATGTATCAAAAAAGAAAATTCATAAGGATATAGAAGATAAAAAAATAAAGGATTCTTATGTTTCCGAAGAAGAAACGTATAAAAATAACGGTTCTGAACATAAACCTCAGGAGAAGTCATTGCCTCGTCAGAATGTATCGGAATATGATAAAACAATAAATCATACTCAGAATTCAGACAGGTCTGAATCTGTGAAACCGAATAAACAGACAGACAAAGAAACAGGGAAGATAGAAAAGACCGAGCAAAATGAAAATGTTAAAAATGAAAAGACGGAAAATAAAAATAAGAAAGATAAACAACCGTCCAAAAATGAAAAAGTAAAAAATAAATAAAAGCAGAGCATATCATTTTAAAATGATATGCTCTTTTCTCTTACTGGAACGGGTCATTTTTAGGCGCATCCTGATTACGCTTAAATACGGATAATTGGTTGTTATTGTCACATTCCGCCAGATATACATCCTGAATATTGCCTATTTTCTGTTTACGCAGTTCGTTATCGAGCCATTTCTGATTATTACCTGTACGCTTTAAATTTTCCGTCATAATATGCCCGTCCAGAATTACTACCTGCTGAAGCTTTTCCTGTTCGGGTGATAAATTAACATCGCGCGGAGTAATCGGTTTAGCGTCTGATTTCGGCAGAAATGATATTTTACCGTTTTGCTCCAGTATTGCTGTATCAACATCATCAAGATTAAAATATCCGTTTATTCTGCATTGTGTAAGGAAGTCGTTAATGTCAATTTTTGCAGTATGCAGATTTTGCTCGTACAGCTTGCCGTTTTCCATAAGTATAATTGAGCGTCCTGCAAACAAACGGCGGCTTTTTACGCTTTTTTCGCTTATAATGGATATAATCCATATTACAATAGTATATATTGCAATTGCCATAAGCGGATAATAGAAATCATTTTCAAGAGCCGTTGCCATTTCTGCGGCGATAGAGCCGATTGTTATGCCGTTAATGTAGTCGAACATGCTAAGCTCCGACATCTGTTTATTGCCGATTACTTTTGTGGAGATAAACAGAGCTATTATCGAACCTATCGACATAAAAAAAACTTTTACAAAATCCATTGTTTCACTCCTTTTTAATATATTATGTACAAAAAAAACAGTATTATCAAAAATACTGTTTTCATTGTTAAAATCATTTTGTCATTTTATTTCTGCTTTTTCTTTTTTATTCATTCCGAATGAAATTAAATGCGCGCGTCCGAGAACAAGCATAATAGCAGGTATTAAGACCAGCTGCGCTATAATTCCGGGAACAGCTTTTAAAACCGCGCCTGAAATAAACGCGTTTATGCCGAAAGATTTACCGCTTATACCCATAAATACGGTCATAACAATTCCCCATACAATTCTGCCCGAGAGCATAGCAATAATCATGCTGCGGTAAAGCGAAAAAATACATTTCCATTTTGAACGGTTGTAGCAAAGACCGACAACGAGAGCATATGTACCCAGTTCAAAAGCCATTGCCGCTGCGCTGGGGAACATAACTGGCATACCAAAAAGTATGCTTCTTAAAATTGGTGTGATTATGCCTGCCGCCATACCGTACCATGCTCCGCAGATGAGTCCACATAAAAGTATCGGCAGGTGCATAGGCAGAAGCATATTCCCTATTTTTTGAAGTTGTCCCGTAAAAAACGGAAGTATAATACCTATTGCTATAAACATAGCAGATAAAACGAGTTTTTTAATATTGTCTTTTTTCATAATGCAAACACTCCTTCTATGCTTATTATAGCATAGATACATAATTTGTCAATTAAATTATGTATCGGACGAGCGTTTTTTTTCAGATAAAATATAACCTATAAGCAGCATAATCACAACTGTGAGTATTATTATGTACCATGTCTGAAATTTTATTTTACTGCTGACATCGGATAATTCCTGAAGCTCGGACTGTAATATTGCATCGCGGCTTGAATAATACATTCTATCGCTGATACATTGTGTACAGCGTATGCCGTCCATAACTATATCAGATAAACGGCAGGGATGGCTGTAATCGTTTGTTTGCGTACAACATCTTAAATGGTAGGTCTTATTATCCTGTTCCTTATAAACGGTAGTTTTTGCCCCGCTGGAAATTAAGGATAAACTAAGCGTATTTCCGTTTTTGATATTTCATTATAAGTCTTTTGTTCTGACGGTGAATAAACTGTACAGATAAAGGAATTAAAAACAACACACAATAATATAAGAACAAATAGTAATTTTATTTTCATACATTAACACCTCTTTAATTTATTATAGCATATAAACCTAAATTAGTCCATATATGGGCGAAATTTTCAAGCGTGTTCAGATAAAATAATAACAGACCATGTATGGAGGTGCAGTTTATGAATACTTGCAGTGCTGTGTCAGAAAGAATTTTAGAACTGTGCAAAGAGAAAAATCTGTCTATTAACGGACTGGCTACAATATCGGCTGTGCCGCCATCAACATTAAAAAATATCATCAGCGGAGTAAGTCAAAATCCGGGAATTGTTACAATAAAGAAGTTATGTGATGGATTGAATATTTCTTTGATTGAATTTTTTGATACAAAAGTTTTTAAAGAGTTAGAACAGGAAATTAAATAATTAAGGGGACGAAATATCGTCCCCTTTTAAAAATATTGTTTTAAATTTTCAATTTCACGCATTATACTGTACATGTGCGGATATTCATGAATAATCCTGTTTATGCACCGCTTGCAGAAATCATATCTCAGCGCAGGATTATCTCGCATTTGCTGTTTCATACCCCATGTATGCGTAAATCGTTTTTCGTTTTCAGAAAATAAATCGCTGAGGGTTGAAAAAGCGCTGACTTCCGCTCCTGATACTTTCGCGCACATGGGCAAAAGACGCTGTTCAGCAAATACCATATATTTAAGCCTGTCGTATGTTTCCTCAGCCGATTTCATAAACTTAATTGCCTCAGAAGTATAAAGCTTTAAAGCTTTTTCATTTTTAATCACGCAAAATGCCGTATTGCATGCTTTAACATTCCAGTCAAAACGACTGTCAAACTCATAATTTTTCGTGTTGAAATATTCCTTAGGCGGATATACGTCAGGATATAAATCCTCAAAATGAATAACCGTTATATCACCGAGCTTGTCAAAATCAAGCGTTTCCCAGACGATAAAATCAGTATCAATCATTGCAACAGGCGCGTTTTGCATACTCAGCGCATAAAGTTTGCCTGCTGCCCAGAATACATCGGGATTTACATTAACGGTATCGAGTAAAATCTCGATTTTGTCCCATATACAGTCAATGCCGATACGTTTGTAATATTCCGCGCCGGCTGTATCGGTAATCATTGTAATATCGCCGTTTTTTCCGCGCCACATAAGCGCGGACAGTATAGTTGTCAGAAGCTCAAAGTCCTCTGTCATATACTCTCCGTGAGTTTTATTTATAAATGGTTTTGTCCAGTTTATATGTATTGCTTTCATATCAGATTTATCCCGTATCCGTTAACCAATATACATTCTCCTACACATTCGGTAAAACTTGTCCCGAACGAGGTTACATACGACGTAAGAAACGAATTTACAAATGACCCTGAGGAGGTATACTCGTATTCATATTCATATTTATATGATGTGGTATATGATGTGATGTATGACGTTACATATGATGTCACATATGATGATACATAGCTTGATACAGACGATAGTATAACGGACGGTATAACAGTTACATCACCGATTGTTGTATATGTGACATCGTTACAGGAGGGCAGGAGAAACACACCGTCGCACAGGCATATTGATTTATTGCCGGCGATTATTGCCCGTTCAAGCTCTGTCTGATTGAAAACAATAACATCAATAGCCATACCATGCCCCTCCTCTCATAATCTATTTTACCACATTTTAATATTAAAGTGTAGTTTTTTTTGAAAAATAACCTAATTCCAGCATTTTATTTATCTGCGCGCCGTAAAGAAAAATATTCATGCAGAAATACACCCAAAGCATAAGAAATACTGCGGCGGCAAGCGAACCGTAAACGTATGAATAGTTGGAAAAGTTGTCTATATAAATTGAATATATATATGAAAAACCTATCCAGCCTGCTGACGCTACAAACGCGCCCGGTATCTGCTGTTTGAATTTGCTGTTACGTTTTGGCAGTACCTTGTATGCCAGCGCAAATATGAGTGTAAGCATAATTATAAAAATAACAATTCTGAGTTTCATAAGCAGGTATATTATATTTGACAGGAATAAGAAATGCCCGTTTAAAATACTTTCTATTTTACCGCCGAAACCGAATACGATAATTGTTAAAATCAAACCTGCGAGAAAAGCAAGCGTATAAATCACAGCTATAAAGCGGCTGTAAAAATAATTTCGTGTCGGCAGGTGATAAATGTTGTTCAGTCCCGTATACAGCGCCATTATTCCGCGTGATGAAAGCCATAGCGTGGTTATAGCCGTTATAGAAATCAGCGACGCTGACGCGGCGCGGCTGAAAAGCTCATTTATGATAGTGGTAATAAGCATGCTTACCTGTGCCGGCGCAAATGAATTTATAGTGTGTATTATTGCCTGTTCATCAATAACTATGAAAAGTTTTATAATATTAAAACACAGCATTAAAAATGGAATAACGGAAATTATAAGAAAAAATGACGCCTGCGCCGCGAAAACACTTACATTATCTCCGGTAAGCACGTCTATAAATTTCCAGATTTCCCATAACGCATTTTTGATTTTTTTCATATGCGATACCTTATACCTTTCTTATACTGAAAATATCCCATTCTGTATAATTATACCACGAATTTGCTTTTTAGTCTACTGTTTTAAAGTGATACTAACAAAATATTTACGCAAATTTTATAATACATATTCACAATTGCGCGTTTTTATGGTAGAATAATAGGGACAAATTAAAGAAAGAGGCTTAAAACTATTATGAAAATAGCAATAATCGGTTTAGGACTTATAGGCGGTTCAATAGCGCGCAGGCTTCGCGGTTTCCATGACGCGAAAATCGCCGCGTATAACAGAACGGCAGAAACAATCCTTCTTGCAAAGCAGGACGGCACAATTGACGAAGGAAGCTCTGACCCTGCGGAGGTAATGGACGGCGCGGACTTGATTATTTTATGTCTTTATCCGCAGTTAAATGTAGATATTGTAAAGGATAATCTGTCACACATAAAAAATGGCGCTGTAATTACCGATGTTTCGGGAGTTAAGGGATTTATGGCGGACGAGCTTAATAAAATTCTCCCCGAAGGTGTGGATTTTATCGGCGCGCACCCAATGGCAGGACGTGAAGTGGGCGGTTATAAAAGCTCTACCGACACACTGTTTAACAAAGCGTCGTTTCTTATTACGCCTGATAAGAATAATAAGCCTGAAAATATTGCTCTTATACGCGATTTGGCGGAATATATCGGCTGTAAGCATGTTATAACGACTACTCCTGAAGAACATGACGCGATAATCGCATATACAAGTCAGCTTATGCATGTGGTTGCTGTTGCGCTGTGTGATAATCCCATGATTGAGCGTTCGACATTTTTCAGCGCAGGTTCACTGCGCGACTGTACGCGCGTTGCGATAATCAATGCGGAGATGTGGAGCGAGCTGTTTGTTGAAAATAAGGACGCGCTTTGCGCGAGGATTGAGGAAATGCAGGAAAGTCTTGAAAAGATTAAACAGGCAACCGCCGATGGTGACCGAAACAAATTAGAGGAAATAATGAAACACGCGACAGAACAAAAAATGAAGTGGCTGTTGGATTGAGAAAAATTCTTGTTGAATATTGCACATTTGCGTATAATTATACGCGGCAATCGCTTAAATGCACAATCTTCTCAGAGAATTTTCCTCAATAGATTTAGGAGGAAAGAAAATGCCGAGAAATGAAAACGAAGTTGAAAATCTGACACTGCTTGGAAATAAAAAAACAGTGTATAAGGATACTTACGCGCCTGAAGTGCTTGAAACATTTATCAACAAGCACCCCGACAACGACTATATGGTTACATTTGACTGCCCTGAATTTACGTCGCTTTGTCCGATTACGGGTCAGCCTGATTTTGCAAGGATAAAAATAAACTATATTCCGAATATAAAAATGGTGGAGTCAAAATCTCTTAAACTGTACCTTTTCAGTTTCCGTAATCAGGGTGACTTTCACGAGGATTGCGTGAATATCATTATGAAAGACCTCGTTAAGCTTATGGAGCCGAAATATCTTGAGGTCAAGGGTATTTTCACGCCGCGCGGCGGTATTGCAATTTACCCTTTTGCAAATTACGGCGAAAAAGGTACAAAATATGAAAAAATAGCGGAAACACGCTTGTTTGAAGGCTTAAAGGAGAGATAAAAATGGAGAGAAAGGCAATTGTAGTTTTGTCGGGCGGTCAGGACAGTACGACATGTTTGTTCTGGGCGATAGAGCGGTTTGGTAAAGAGAATGTTGCGGCGGTGGGCTTTGATTACGGTCAGCGTCATA